>USJG01000049.1 GCA_900554925.1 uncultured Lachnospiraceae bacterium | reverse complement strand
AGGAAGGATAAGCTGTGCGGTTTTACCTTTACGGTTAACGGATTTAAAACCCTCTTTACCCTGCTTGACCGGCTGAATCAGGAAGAAAACCTGAAGGCGATGCCGAAAAAGCTGCCTGTCTATTTTATTGCAGGTGATATGGATCCCGTAGGCAATTATGGCAGCGGTGTCAAAAAAGCATATGAGGACTTTCATAAAGCTGGCATGGAATGTATTTCCTTAAAGCTTTATGCGGGTTGCAGACACGAGCTGTTAAATGAAACAATTAAGCAGCAGGTATATGAGGAAATTTATCCATGGATCATGGAAAGGGTTAAAGAATACCAGCTTTAGCCTGCCTGTGCTGTAAATGTTGCACTGATGCCTGAAGCTGTAGGCATCGGAAAGGATATGGTTATTAAGTTAAAATGAAAAAGAAAATTGCGGTAATCCTGGCAGTGGTCATGATGGTCTTTCTGTGTATCCCAATGGCTGCGGCAGCATCTGAGACTTCTTCCGGGGAAGAGGCAGCAGACGTCATCGGACAGATGAAGCAGCAGTTGGAAGAGGTATTTGCAAATATTGACCAGGAAACAGCTTCCGAGGTTTTTTCCTTTTTGAAAGAGAAAATAGAAGAAGGAAATTTGGCAACCGAAGAAGGGATTTCAAGTGCCATTGAGGAGGGGAAGGAAAAGTTCGGAGTTGAAATCAGTAAAGAGGATGCAAAAAAACTGGTGGATGCAATGGAAAAGCTTGAAGATATGGGATTTTCGGCAGAATATGTCATAGAAAAAGCGGAAAATCTGTATCAGGAATATGGGAGTGATTTTGTAAATCATGTGGATGAAGTAGTGACCGGAGCGGTCAAAAATGCAGTATCCGGTGCAATAAGCAGTTTTTTTGAAAATCTTACAAATTCTGTGAAGAAGTTTTTTACTGATTTATTTTCATAGAGGACTTAAGAGAATGGAATAAAATTAACAGGTTCCTGCTAATAATACATATAACATGCAGTTCACCATAGATAGTTTTATGCATTTGTGGTATGATAAAGTAATCAGAGATGTATAAAATGATTTATGAACGGAAGAGTGTAGTGTAACAAGAAATAATAATTGGGAGAGGTGTTATATGAAGATTGCATTTTATGGAACGAAACCTTACGACAAGATATGGTTTGAACCCATGAGTAAGGATTATGGCTTTGATATTCATTTTATCGAGGCAGCCTGTAATCAGGAGACAGTGTTTATGGCAAAGGGACATGATGCCATATGCATTTTTGTCAATGATTATGTAGATGCCAGTATGATAGACGCCCTTTATGAAATGAATGTCAAGGCTATTTTACTGCGCAGCGCAGGGTACAACAACGTAGATGTAAAGGCAGCAGAGGATAAAATCATAATCCTCAGAGTGCCAAGCTATTCTCCGGAAGCAGTGGCTGAATTTTCCATGGCACTGTTATTGACAGTAAACAGATTAACTCATAAGGCATACAACAGGACCAGAGAGTTTAACATGAGTTTAAATGGGCTTATGGGAATGGATTTGTATGAAAAGACGGTGGGTGTTATTGGAACCGGTAAGATCGGACAGGCTATGATAAGAATATTAAATGGCTTCCAGACCCATGTGCTTTGCTATGATCCTTACCCCATCGAGGGGTTGGAGGCAGAGTATGTTTCCCTGGAGGAAATATTTAAGAGTGCAGATATTATTTCTCTCCATTGTCCTCTTACAGCGGAGACCAGGCATCTGATCAATAAAGATACCATAGCCATGATGAAAAAGGGAATTTATCTGGTAAACACCTCAAGAGGAGGACTGATCGATACAGAGGCTTTGATCAATGCAATGCTGGAAGGAAAATTTGGCGGTGTAGGGCTTGATGTTTACGAGGAGGAAGAAGGAGTTTTCTATGAAGATCGTTCCAATGATATTATTACAGATGATCATTTGGCCCGCCTTATGACATTCCCCAACGTGCTTGTCACTTCCCATATGGGATTTTTCACTAAAGAAGCTATGCAGGCAATTGCGCGGACGACCCTTGAAAATGCATATGCCCTGGAAAATGGATTGCCGCTGGTCAATCAGGTAGGCGTAGAGATGGTGCTTTAGAAAAAACACCAGTGAAACAAGCGGCTTTGATTGTAAAGTTGTGCATATTCTGCTATAATTATACACTGAAAATACATGAAGGGATAAAGCAATGGATCAGGAAATACCTTACGAAATACGTTTTGCCAGCCAGGAAGAGTGGGAAGCAGCCATGGGGCTGGCGTGGAAAACCTTTCTTGAATTTGAAGCAGATATTTATACACCGGAAGGGGTCAGAAGCTTCGAGGATTTTATTACAGATTCAGGATTAAGGCGGATGTTCGTTATGGGTGCCTATCAGATGATGGCCGCCTTTGATCAGGGGAAAATGATCGGTATGATCACATTGCGCAATGAAATGCATATATCTCTTCTGTTTGTGGACAGCAGTTATCACAGGCAGGGGATCGGCAGAGCTTTAGTCCGTAAAATGGCTGATTATGTAAAAATAGAATTGGGAAAGAAGCGTCTGACGGTAAATGCATCGCCATATGGAGTGAAGTTTTATCACAGAATAGGATTTAAGGATTTGGGACCGGAAAAGCAGCAGGATGGAATAATATATACTCCCATGGATTATATATTATAGGTATAGGAGTATTGTATGGAATATATTCATAGTAAGGATATTTTTCTATTGATGCGGGATACGCTTAAGCTGATAGACCGAAGAGCCATGGATCATGGGTCAAGAGTTGCATATTATCTGTATAAGATGCTGGAATGCAAGGGCGGCTATGAAAAATTTGAACTGGCTGATTTTGTGTTTCTTGCATCCCTGCATGATATTGGCGCCTACAAGACAGAAAATTTAAATGAAATCATACGCTATGAATGCAGGGAACCTATGGCCCACGCTACCTACGGATATCTGGTATTTAAGCATTTATCCCCGCTAAGCGAACTGGCTGCGATTATTCTTTACCATCATACGGATTATTCCAAATTGAAGGAAATTGATTACGAGTACAAAGAGATAGCGGCTTATTTAAATCTGGCAGAGAAAATAGACATTTATTCTATAGCACTGGGGGATAAATTTGATCTTGCCATGTTTGAAAAGCAGTCCGGAACGGTTATCAGCCAGGAGGCCATCGACCTTTTTAAAGAGACAATAAGAAAATTTGATGTGATGCGCAAGGTAAAGAAAGGTGAATATAAGGAAGAACTGCATGAAATAATCGGCTACATGATCTTTACCAATGAGGATAAACGAAAATATCTGGAAATGCTTATGTATTGCCAGGGATTTAAAAGTGAAACATCTGTGGTAAATACAGTGACCTGTCTGTGTATTGCAGAAAGCCTTGGGCAGAAAAGCGGGCTAAGCGATCTGGAAAGGGAGCAGTTATATTACGGAGCGCTTCTGCACGATATTGGAATGCTGGCAATACCTCAGGAGATTATAGATGCCCCCAGAAAGCTGACTGAGGAAGAATACAAAAAGGTTAAAATGCATGTACACCTGGCAGAGAGAGTTTTAAATGACCGCATGGCAGAAGAGGTTGTGGCAATCGTAGCAGCTCATCATGAGCGCGGTAACGGCAGCGGTTATCCCAGGGGACTTAGGGAAGTGCAGATGAACCAGGCCCAGAAAATTTTGCAGATCGCAGATACGGTTACAGCTCTTTTGTGCGAAAGACCATACAGGCCGGCATACAAAAAAGAAGAGATAGCCTTGATTATCCGGAAAGAAGCAACAGCCGGAAAATACAATAAGACAATCGTAAATACCCTGCTTAACTGTTATGATGAAATCATACAGCGGGTTAAAATACGTTCAGAAGAAATCATGGTTACATATAGGAAGCTGAATCAACAGTATATGCAGGTATCCGGAAGGCTGAAAGGGTAACCTTTAAGGTATTGACATAAAAAGAAGGACATAAGAAAAGGAAGAAAATAATCATGAGCAAAATTTTTGATTTGGATAGCCCTGTCTTTAGTTTTTTGAACAAAATGGCAGATTTGATCTGGTTAAATATATTGACAGTTATCTGCAGCATTCCGATTTTTACCATAGGAGCATCTATGACAGCATTGAATTATGTGGTGCTGAAGATGGTCAGAAATGAGGAAGGCTACATAAATAAATCTTTTTTTAAATCCTTTAAGCAGAACTTTAAGCAGGCTACGATCATCTGGCTGATTATATTAGCTGTTATCATGGTATTGGCCGGTGATTTTTATATATTAAAGTATGCTGCATTTGAATTTCCCGCATGGATAAGGGTAGCGTTAATTGCGGTTGCTGTTATATTACTGATCGCGGTTATGCATATATTTCCGGTTCTTTCAAAGTTTGAAAATACCATAAAAAATACATTTAAGAATTCTCTTTTAATGGGGATCATAAGCCTTCCGAAAACAATACTTATGATTATCTGCTGGATAATACCGGTAATCATTGGTCTGTTGGTTTATCAGATCCTTCCGCTTGTGCTGGCACTTGGTATATCATTGCCGGCTTATGGCTGCGCGCTTCTTTATAATAAAACGTTCAGGCGTTTCGAACCGGAACAGGAGGAGGCGGATGATGGCGAGTGGAGAGTATATTCGGAAGAGGAGCAGGAAACAGTGCCTGAGATGTCCGTTAAAGGGGCGGAGGATACTAAGGAAGAAAGCTGAAATTAATGGCGAGGAGATTGTAGGGTGAGGTTAGGATGAGAGAAGAACATGGACGATTGATGTTTCAATGGCTGATACCATTTGCATTTGCAGCCGTTGTAATATTGATTATGTTTTTTAATTTTTCCAATAAAATCAAACAGGAAGCAATAGAAACTGTAGAAAGCAGATTAGAAGAAGTTGCAGAAAAGAATGCATTGAAGGTCAGCAACGACCTTGAATCTATACGTGCTGCAGGTGAAACTGCTGCGCAGGTGATCGGGAAACAGAAATCTTCTGATTCCCAGGTCACAAGGCAGCTTCTTGAGGCAGTTGTTGAAAACACGCAAATAAGTGAAGCCGTTTACTATGACAGAAATCAAAATGCTGTAGATCATAAAGGAAACAGAGTTAATTTGGAAGGAACAGATTACATAGATGGTTTGCAAAATAATGTGGGCGTAAAATATTATTTTGAAAAGTACGACAGTATTGCAGGTACATCAGTAATTTTGATTATTATTCCGGTGGAGGGCAATGGAGGAAGCTTCTTATTGTATTATCCTATGGAACGTTTGAATGAGATAACTCAGCTCAGCGAGGAATTTGACCAGTCTGCTTTTGCCACTATAATCACGCCGGAGGGGTATATTTTTCAATCCGAAAATATAAAAAGTAATTTTGTTAATGGTGAAAATATCTGGGAAAATGTTAATCAGGGATACCAGAGTGATGCTACGAAAGCCAGAGTAAGAATGCAGAACAAGAATACAGGTTGTGTGGAACTGGCTGCGGAAAATGAGGAAAGAACCCTTGTGTACGCACCGATAGGGGTTGATGATTGGATGTTTATTATTGGCGTCAATCAGTCTTACGTTGATTATAATCAGGAATATATTTTTTCAAATTCGATCCGCAGGTTATATCAGCTTCTCAGTGTCATGTTTCTGTTTATAGTGGTTTTTGCAGCTACTAATTACATTGGAAGAATAAGAAATGCTGAGAAGAGTAAAAATCTTCAGGAGAAAGCGGATACGGATCTTCTTACCGGACTTAACAATAAACTGGCAACAGAGCGGAAGATCAAGGAATACATAAGTAAGAATCCCAATTCGCTGGCTATGATGTTTGTCCTTGATATTGACAATTTTAAGAAGATCAATGATACTATGGGCCATGCGTTTGGCGATGAGGTTCTGCGGTCTTTTGGCAAACAGATAGGCGCTAACTTCCGTGTCACTGACATTATAGGGCGTACCGGCGGTGATGAATTTACGATATTCCTCAAAAATCTCCAAAATGATGACAATACTTTGAAAGAAGCGCAAAAACTGGAATATTTCTTTAAAAATTTCCAGGTGGGAGAATATGTAAAATATTCGGCTACTGCAAGTATCGGAGCCGCAGTTTTCCCGGCAGACGGAGAAGATTTTGAAGCCCTGTATAAATCTGCCGATCAGGCACTTTACAAAGCCAAGAAACGCGGGAAAAATCAGATTGCTTTTTATGATGACAGAGACAGGCAGAAGCAAACTGTGCAAAGTGACCAGTGAAAACGAAATTTTTTGGTCAAGTTGTTACCTGGAATAAAAATTTATGATCTTTATAAGCATTTTTTACAATGTAAAGTAAAATCTTTGTGGAATAGTGGCATAGTCAAGAGGAAGAAACTCATGTATACTAGTTTCAGACTTAACTATGAACTAAATATTTTAAGGAGGCAAATTAAATGGCAAGTTTATCTTTGAAAAATATCTGCAAAGTATATCCTAACGGATTCGAAGCAGTAAAAGATTTCAATCTTGAAATTCAGGATCAGGAATTTATTATTTTCGTAGGTCCTTCAGGATGTGGTAAATCTACTACATTGCGTATGATTGCAGGTCTGGAAGACATTTCTTCCGGTGAACTGAAGATTGGTGACAGAGTGGTTAATGATGTTGAACCCAAGGACAGGGATATTGCGATGGTATTCCAGAACTACGCTCTGTATCCTCATATGTCAGTATATGATAACATGGCTTTCGGTCTTAAATTAAGAAAAGTTCCGAAGGATGAAATTGATAAGATGGTTAAGGAAGCAGCTAAAATCCTTGACTTAACAGCTCTTCTTGATCGTAAGCCCAAGGCTTTGTCCGGTGGTCAGAGACAGCGTGTTGCTATGGGTCGTGCAATCGTTCGTAATCCTAAGGTATTCCTTATGGACGAACCTCTTTCAAACCTGGATGCCAAGTTGCGTGTTCAGATGCGTATTGAGATCGCTAAGCTGCACCAGAGATTAGGCACCACCATCATTTACGTAACACATGACCAGACAGAAGCTATGACCCTCGGCGACAGAATCGTAGTTATGAAGGATGGTGTTATCCAGCAGGTAGATACACCTCAGAATCTGTATGAGAGACCTAACAATCTGTTCGTAGCAGGATTCATGGGATCACCTCAGATGAACTTCCTGGATGCTGAAGTAGAAGTAAATGGCGATGCAGCAAGCTTAAAGGTTGCAGGCAGCAGTATTCCTCTTCCTCCTGCAAAGGCTAAGAAGCTGATTGACGGTGGTTATGCTGGAAAGACAGTTACTTTTGGTATCCGTCCTGAAGATGTATATGATTCAGAAATGTTTATTGAAACCTCCAAGTGCGTATTTGAATCTACCATTAAGGTTTATGAATTGCTTGGTGCAGAAGTTTACTTATACTTTGATCTTGCAGAGTTCCCTATCACAGCAAGAGTTGATTCTCGTACAACTGCAAGACCTGGCGATACAGTTAAGTTTGCATTTGATGTTGAGAAGATTCATATCTTTGATAAAGAAACTGAACAGACGATTACTAACTAGTAATAAAAGTAAGGGGTGCCTTGTGGCACCCCTTTTTGTCGTTTACGGTACTTTGTTATTCAAAAATTTTGAAAATTCTGTTATAATTATTCCATATTTGGAAAGGGTGTGAAAAGATGATTTCTACACAGGTTATAGCAAATTGTATTGAAGAATTAAAAGCAATTACAAGAGTTGATTTAGCGGTTTTTGGAGTTGATGGAACTGTGGTGGCGGCTACTTTTGATTGCGGCGATATTTCAGAAAAACTGATCAGGGGATTTTCAGATTCTCCCGCAGACAGTCAGGTAATAGGAAAGGATCATCTTCTCAAGATCTTGGATGAAGGAGAACTGACTTATATACTGGTGGCAAGAGGCAGCAATGATGAAGCGTATCTTATTGGAAAGATTGCGGTAAGTCAGATGCGGCAGCTTATCACAGCATACAAAGAACGTTTCGACCGGAACAATTTCTTCCAGAATTTATTGATGGATAATCTGCTTTTGGTGGACATGTATAATCGTGCCAGAAAGCTTCACATTGAAGCGGCCGTTCCCAGGGTAGTTCTTCTGATAGAGACCGGTATGGGGGAAAAGGATAATGGGGCGGCAGAACTTTTACACGGAATGTTCTCGGCGCAATCCGGTGATTTTATAACGGCAGTAGATGAGAGTAATGTGATCCTGATTAAGGCACTGGGTCCCGATGAAGGCTATAATGAAATTGATAAGATTGCCCAGACCATAGTTGATATGATGAACACGGAGGCCATGCTGAATGTAAGGGTGGCTTATGGCACTATTGTACAGGAATTAAAGGATGTGTCCAAATCTTATAAGGAAGCTATGATGGCTTTGGATGTAGGCAAGATATTTTACGTGGAAAAGAAGGTAAACGCCTATGGAAGCCTTGGAATCGGACGCCTTATTTATCAGCTTCCGGTTAATCTGTGTAAGATATTTATGGATGAAATTTTTGGAGACAAAAATCCGGGAGATTTTGATGAGGAAATTATCACCACAGTGAATAAGTTTTTTGAAAATAACTTAAATGTGTCCGAGACATCAAGGCAGTTATTTGTACATCGCAATACACTTGTCTATCGAGTGGAAAAGCTTCAAAAGAGTACTGGCCTGGATGTGCGTACCTTCGATGATGCGCTTACCTTTAAAATTGCCATGATGGTATATAATTACATGAAATATCTGGACAAGGAAAATAGCTAAATAGAGTAGTGCAGACAGTTAACTGGAATGAACAGCCTTATCTCTGAATACAATAGTAGAAAACTGGTGGGAGGGATAAGGTTGTTTTTATATGAAAAAAAGATAATATATCTGTCACAGTATCAGAACGGAGTAAGGGAAGCCCCGGCCGGATTTGTAAAGCTTTTAAGAGAAAAAAGCGCCTGTGTTTTGGACATACATATCCGGCCGGATATAAAGCTTCAGGAAAGAAATTATTCCCTGTCGCTTGTGTTGGGAAATAAAGAAATCGAATGGGAGACTTTGAGTGCAACAGGGGGCAGCTTTACCTTGCACAGAAGGCTCCAATTGCGGGGAGAAAGAATCTGTATTTTGCAGGAAGAATACGAAGAAAAGGATTGGCAGGGCATTGTTCTTTACATAGATGAGCAAAGGAAGATAGCCGGATATTTCAGGGAACCGGAAAGCGCATCAGAAGAAGAGAAAGACTTGTGCGCCGCAGATGAAACATCACAGCACAATTTTTGTATACAGAACGACCCTGTATCAGACAAAGACAACAGTCCAAATGAAAAAATACAGGTGGAAGAAGCGATTTCAGAAGATAAATGGGAACAGCTTCAAAAGAGTTATCAGAAGGTACATCCCTTTGGAGATGAGAGACTGTTTTTATCCATAGAGCCTAAGGACTTTGTGATACTTCACGCACCCTATCAAAAGCTGGTAAACAACAGTTTCCTGCTCCATGGATTTTATAACTACAGGCATTTGATCTTAGGACCGGATAAAGATATTGCCGGAGGGAAGGAGAGCAGATTTTATCTGGGGGTGCCGGGGACTTATTTTGAGAGAGAAAAGATGGTGGCAATTATGTTTGGTTTTGAGGGATTTGAATGTGATGGAGCGGTAGAGATCGGAAAATTCGGTTATTATATGAGGCGGGTGGAATTATAAAATTCCGGGACATTGCCAACGGGCAGCTTGCTATATATTCAGGGTGAGGATATAATAATATCGTGGAAAAATACAGAAAGCAAAATAAAAACAGGGAAAATAAATAGGAAATAGAAACAAAAAAACCGTGTTCTTTACCCTCAGGGAAACTGCCATGCGTTACCTGTACAGTTAACTAAGACCAGGCACCCTTACGGCACATGGAAATTTCTGCTTAGTGCTGCTTTGTTCCCAACCTGACACGGTTCGCAGACTTCCATTGCGTAAGACCCAATCGTCAAACGCCACTTATACAGGGCAGCCATGGCAGCTTCACTGAAAATAAAGCTGTACGGTTTGAAATGCCTTCTTGTAGTATATGGGTTTTTATCCTATTTGTCAACCGGGTGGAGGAATGATTTGCTGATCGTTGGATTTAACAAGACCACGCTTTTGGATTATCCGGGGAGAGTGGCCGCCACTGTTTTTACAGGTGGGTGTAATTTCAGATGTCCATTTTGTCATAATGGAGGCCTGGTGCTAAGCCCCTTATCTCAGGAGTCCTATTCCGAAGAAGAGATTCTGGAATTTTTAAAGAAAAGAAGGAATGTGCTTAAAGGCGTGTGTATTACAGGAGGGGAGCCTGCCCTTCATGCAGATCTGCCGGACTTTATATCAAAAATAAAGGATCTGGGATATCAGGTAAAGCTGGATACCAATGGATATGCGCCAAAGGTACTTAAAAAGCTTCTCGATGAAGAGCTCCTTGATTATGTGGCAATGGACATTAAGAATTGCAGAGAGAAGTATGCTTTGACCGCAGGCAGAGAGCCGGATGTTTTTCATGTGGACAAGATCGACCGATCCATTTCCATCTTGAAGGAAGCTTCTGTGCCCTATGAGTTTCGGACAACAGTGGTAAAAGAGCTGCATACAAGAGAAGATATGGTAAAAATAGCCCAATGGATCAAGGGATGCCCCCGTTATTTTTTGCAACAATATCAGGACAGTGAAAACATCCTATATTCAATGGAAAAAGAGAAGACGGAGCAGTATGGCGGAGAAGAGAGGTTTGAGTCTGCCTGTTTTCACGGATATAGCAGGGAAGAAATGGAGCAGATAGTAAAAGCCCTGCGAAAGGTGCCGGGAATGACAGGAGATGTCTCTTTAAGAGGAACAGAATAGAGACAGGCTTCAAAAGAGCTTTGATAAGTAAAAAAGATAAGAGCGGTATTAAGTATGACAGAACAGGAAAAATACATGAAAGAAGCCCTGCGGCAGGCAAAGAAGGCTTATGCCTTAGGAGAGGTCCCCATTGGCTGTGTGATCGTATATGAAGGAAAGATCATAGGAAGAGGATATAACCGCAGAAATACGGATAAAAATACACTCGCACACGCGGAAATTACTGCAATCAATAAGGCCAGTAAAAAAATGGGAGACTGGCGGCTGGAGGGATGCACCCTTTATGTGACGCTGGAGCCTTGCCAGATGTGCGCAGGGGCAATCGTCCAGGCGAGAATTGACCAGGTGGTCATGGGAAGCATGAATCCCAAGGCAGGCTGTGGCGGTTCCATATTGAATATTCTGGAGATGCCGGAGTTTAATCATCAGGTGAAGGTCACAAGAGGAGTACTTAAAGAAGAATGCACTCACATGCTGACCACTTTTTTTAAGGAACTGCGGGTTCGGAACAAATTAGAAAAAAAGCAGCAGAGGATGGAAGAAATGGAATAGCACCAAAATCACAGAAGGCAGCAGCTTAGTTTGCCACTGCCTTATCCTCCACGATATTTTGAAGCCACGCATTACTTTTTACCATGAAAAATCCCAGGATCACTTTAATAATCTCACTAAACTGAACCAGGAAAAATACTGTCGTAATCGTAAGAGCAGTATAGTTTGCCAGAATATAAGCAAAGGGGATGATCAGCACCCAGGTATATACGCTGTCAAACAGGAAAGTGATCAGTGTTTTTCCGCCGGAACGGAGGGTAAAGTAAGCGCAGTGTGAAAAGGAGCACAGAGGCATTACCAGAGCGGAAATTGTGATAAAGGTTCTGGCAAGGTCTTTAATGCTTTCCTCGGTATTATAAATAGAAGGAAAGAATCTGCCCACCACAGCCATAATGGCAGCTATACAGGCACAGCAAAAGACGCAAAAGAAAATCATTTTATTATCGGCATCTTTTGCTTCCTTTATTTTGCCGGCGCCAAGAAGCTGGCCAACGATAATGGAAATACAGCCTCCAAGCTGAATATATACAATATTAAAAAGATTCGTGATGGTGGAGGAAATGTTCTGTGCGGCTACAACTTCAAGTCCCCGCACAGCATAGCATTGTACAATTACCGTCATGCCGCAGGCCCAGAGCATTTCGTTGATCATAAGGGGTGTACCTTTTATCATAATGCCTTTCAGGATTCTGCGTGGAATGACAGGACTGCTGTAAGCACCTGCAATATAAGGATTGGACTCCCCATGTAAATGGGTCCAGACCACAACAATGGCACATTCTATAAATCGTGCGATCACAGTGGCAATTGCGGCGCCCTGTACGCCTAAGGCAGGGACTCCTAAAACGCCAAATATCAATATGTAATCAAGGATCAGGTTAGTAAAAACAGCCGCAATGCTTGCAACCATGGGGATAAAGGTATGTCCCGTTTCGCGAATGGTGTTGACATAGGCCTGATTTAACGCAAAAGGAATAAGCCCAAGCATCATGATCCACAAATATTCTTCGCCATATTTTAAGGCAAGGGAAATATCGCCGATACTTCCTTTGTCGCTTAAGTAAAGGGAAATAAGCTGCGTATCGAAAAGGCCAAAAATAAGGAGGGCAATTCCGGTAATAGCCATACAGGCGTACAATTTAAAACGGAAAGAATATTTCTGTCCTTCATAGTCTTTCTTTCCATAAAACTGCGTGCCAAAAATGCCGGCCCCGGAAACGCCGCCGAAAATACAGATATTAAAAACAAATATGAGCTGATTGACAATGGCAACCCCTGACATTTGTTCTGTTCCGATCTGTCCTACCATGATATTGTCCAGAAAGCTGACAAAGCTGGTGATGGCATTTTGGATGATCAATGGGATCGCAAGGTAGAGCACCCGTCTGTAAAAGTCTTTATCGCCTATAAATTTATTCTTAAATCTTGTCCACATAAAAATTACCCCTTCATAAAGTGTTTCAGACTATTGTAATTGAAAGAAAAATTTTCGTCAATATGGGAAAAGCTAATTTTGGCTTTCAAAGGCAAAGTTATGAAATCTGGACATTTACTGGCTTTTTCATTATAATGTGTAAAAGAAAAGCTATTAAGCACAGGTTGTGGAAAGGTATGGTTAAACATGGAAGTAGTATTAAAAAATCTGACGAAAAAATTTCCAGGCCGTGACAGAAGGAAGCATGAAGACGTGATTGCTGTCAATGATTTTAATCTTGAAATTCCAGACGGCAAACTGGTCGGTCTGCTTGGCCCTTCCGGATGCGGTAAAAGTACGACTCTTAACCTGATCAGCGGACTTGTTAAACCAACCAGCGGAAAAATTTTCTTTGGGGAGGACGACGTTACAGGTCTGCCGCCGGAAAACAGGGGAATTGGCCTGGTATTTCAAAACTATGCGCTTTATCCGCACCTGACAGTTAAAAAGAATATTTTATTCCCCCTTCAGAATCTGAAAGGGAAGGACAAGCTGTCAAAAGCTGAAATGCTTGAAAAAGCTATGGAAGTGGCAAAGCTTGTCCAGATCGACGAATTAATGGACCGAAAACCAAATGAGCTTTCAGGCGGCCAGCAGCAGCGCGTAGCGATTGCGCGGGCATTGGTCAAGATGCCCAGGGTGCTTTTGCTTGACGAGCCGCTTTCCAATTTAG
>USJG01000048.1 GCA_900554925.1 uncultured Lachnospiraceae bacterium | reverse complement strand
ATATAATATCAGAAGTCCCAATTATTGTCAACACGATTTTAAAAATTTATTAAAAATTTTTTTATCTCAATCAGACCAGAATAGAGAGTCCCCAATTTTTCAAAAAATATACCAGAAATCCCACTATCAAACCGGCCTCTGCCAATCCCACAACTGCTCCCAGCAATTTATCCAATCCTTTAATGATCGGCAGTTTTGAAATCAGCTCCAGGGAAGTAAACAGGATATGCACCAGGCGATATACCAGGCACACTATGATGAGAACAACGATCATCTGAATTGTTTTTCCAATTTCCCGATTCAGGTAACTTCCTACTGCTCCCAAAACAAGAACGACACAAACCCCTGCAACACCCATGGCAATTAAGGAAATAATCTCCTGTACCATTCCCCTGCGAAAGCCTGCGGCTATTCTCCATATGAAAATAATTGCTATTATTATAAGTGCAACGTAATACATTTGTACCTTCCTGCTATTTCATCTCAATGGCGTCTATTGAATCTGTAGTCACAGTAATATATTTATAAATGGAAGAAGTAGGGATTACCAGAGAAGTGCTTTTGTCAAATTCCCCTGTAAATTTATCCACACCCTTCATATTGCATATCTGGCAGTCAAGATTATTATATATAATAATCTGATCCTTATTAAAAATAATATCTGTATATTCTATGTCAAAAAGCTGAGAATGTACCTTGCTGCCGGAAGCGTTATAAACTTCCAGGCGATAAGCTGACTCGCCGCTCTGATTTATAAAAACTAACCCTACATAATTTTCGTTGTAATAAACACTCTGCACCTCTTCCTCCAACAGGTTGGATGCAATATTGGTAGGTCTCTCCTCTCCGGAGAAAAATACAATTCTATCATCGGAAACTGCAAACGCAGAATCGTTATCCATAAATTGTACATAAGGAACTATTATATCTGTATAATCATAACCGCTGACATAATTATCAGCTTCATTTTTTCCAACTTCACCAAAATTATAAAAGGCCACAGAGGATTTCATATTTCCGCTGTCCACGTGCAGGTAAGAAACAGCCAGGAGTTTTCCGTTGGGCGTAAGGGAAATACTTACCGGATATCCGCTCTTTTCCATGGTGGCCTGCGATTGAACAATGGGAGTTTCCGTATCTTCATTTGCGTTATACACATATATTCTGGTCACATCAGCATCGTCAAGCACTGCTGCAACCACACAATTTTCGGAAACGCAAAATGTTCTGATAGGAAGATTGGTATTGACTGTTCCCCTTATGCCGCTCTTATTCATCACATAAATAGCCCGTCCATTATAGTCCCCGATTGCCACTGCCTGACCGCAAACCGAAATCATTGGTGTCTGCATTTCATAGGTTCTGTTCCATACCACATTTCCTTTAGAATCTACACAGCTGGCTCCGTCTTTACTATATAAAAGAACATTTCCATCCAGATTCTTAACATCGGCCCCCTGCACGATAGTTACAGGGTTTGAACTGGTAACCACGCTTTCTGTAAAAACTTTATTTTTCCATTGTATGATCAAAAAAACAGCGATGGCTGCTATCAGCAATATGCCAAGTGTCGTTCTGTAAAAGATTGTCAGCTTATGACTACGGATTTTTTCTTTATAATCAACACTTTTTATTGTACCTTGCCGTTTTTCTTTTTCCTTTAAATAATCCCGCACTTTTGACATACGCTCATCTCCAAGTCTTTCGTACCACAAACGGTATTTCTATTTCCCTGCCTCTGTTAATGTCACTGCCCTGTCCGCTGTTTCCATAAATTCATACATTTTATCGTAGTCATTAATCGTAGTTACCGCTATTGTTAGTATAATAATACATGCCCCATAGAATAGCTTCCTGATTGCCTCTCCTAAAGAAAAAGAGGGTTTTTCTTTAGGGGCCGGATTCTTCTTTTTCCTCGCAAAGCAGGAAAGCAGGTAATTCTGCATAGGCTCATTTGTTTCATAAAAAATATAATAGCCATTCTTTTTCCCTGGCCATTCCTGTTTGCTTCCATATATATTAACGTAACCGATCAGCTCATATTCTTCAAAAAATTCTTTTCTGACCTGCTCTTCATCTCTTCCGTTTGCCAGTTCATCAATCACGCTGGCGGCACCATATACCATAAAAAATTTTCTGCTCTCATTCTGAAAAATATGTCCATAAAGGGCTACCCGTATGGGAAATCTCTCATCCTCTGATTTTAGTTCATGCAAATAAGTATAAACATAATCCTCCACATAAACGCGGTCTTCCCCACTTATTTTTCCTACAAGTCTTACCATTGCCGGCAGCTGCATTTTCATTCCCCCATTCCATGACACCTGCTTGTACATCTGCTTTCAGTTTAGCATATCGGAGCAATGAATTGAGTTGTAATGCATCGTCAAAGAGGGACATCCCTTTACATTTTATACAAAAAGATATGAGATATTCTCATATCTTTTATTGATAACTATATTTCCACTCTGCCTTCCAGCGCACGTAAAAGAGTCACCTCGTCTATATATTCCAGATCCCCTCCCACAGGTACGCCGCTGGCTATTCTGGTTACTTTGATACCTGTAGGCTTAATCAGCTTACTGATATACATGGCAGTAGTCTCGCCTTCTAAGCTTGAATTAGTAGCTATGATCACCTCGGACACATTTCCCTGCAGGCGCGTGATCAACTCTTTTAACCGGATATCTCCCGGTCCGATCCCAAGCATGGGAGAAATTGCCCCGTGAAGTACATGATAAACGCCTTCGTATTTCCCAGTCTTTTCATAGGCTGCCAGATCTCTTGTGTTTTCAACTACCATGATCGTGCTGTGATCGCGCTTTGCATTGGCACACACGGGACAAATTTCGTCATCGGTTAAAGTATAACATTCCCTGCAATAACGAACATTTTCCCTGGCCTCCATCATCGTCCGGGCAAGTCTGTTCACCTTATCCTTCGGCATATTAATCAAGTGAAAAGCCAGCCTTTGCGCTGACTTAGAACCGATTCCCGGCAATCCGGACAACTCATCTATTAACTTATTGATATGTCCGCTGTACAGATCCATTAGAAAGGAAGGCCTCCTCCCAGACCAAGTCCACCTGTCATCTTATTCATAACCTCCGCATTTGCTTCCTCTGCCATACGGAGAGCTTCATTGGCCGCCGCCATTATCAGATCCTCCAGCATTTCAATATCATCGGGATCAATTACCTCTTCTGATAATTTTACTTTTGTAACTTCTTTCTTCCCGGTTACAGTTACCTCCACTGCACCGCCGCCTGCCTTTGCAGTAAACTCCTTTACTTCCAGTTCCTTCTGACTTTCCTCCATCTGACGCTGCATTCTCTGTGCCTGCTTCATCAGATTATTCATATTGCCGGGCATACCTCCCGGAAATCCTCCGCGTTTTGCCATTTTAATATCCATCCCTTCTTAATTTAACTTGTATTTTACTATTAACCACACTATATTTTCAACTGCAAATTAAGGAAAACCTCCAAATATACCATTTAATATATATCTTCAGCTTCTTCCTCAATTTCTTCTACTTCCATATTAATCGCCTGACTCACTAATCTGGTCAGATCAGGGAAAAGCTCCTCAGGGTTCCTTCCCTGCTGGGAACTTTGTATCGTAACCTTCATTTGTTTCCCGGTAAAATCAGCGATCATGCGTTCCAGTTCCTCTTTATGGGAAGCCTCTTTAAAATAATCTGAGGGAAGTCCCTCCTGAACCACCACAAGAAGGCTTCCATCCCCTGCAAGGCTTGGATAGGCTGTCTTTAAATATGCTTTCATAGGCATGGCTGCCTCTCCTACGATTGCCGACCATTTCCCAACTAATTCTTTCACATCCTCCGGAATCGCTTCTGGCAGTTCTGCCAAAGATACTTGTTGAGAAGACGGCAAATCTGCTGCGCAGGTCCTCGCTCTCACAGTATGAGCTGCTGCCATGGGAATACCATTTTCTATTTTTTCTTCAAGCTGTCTGATACGGTCAGCCAATGAATGAGTATCCGTTTCCATACTGGGCCTGCACAGTTTAATCAACGCTATTTCCACTAATATCCTCTTCTGGGAAGCATAACGGATCTGCGCTGACAGTTCTGACATTACCCTGATATACCGCATGATCACATCATTTTCTGCCATCTGTGCTTCTTCTTTTAATCTGGCAAGATTTTCTGTTGAGACGTCGATCACATCTTCAATCCCATCTGCTGTTTTGACAAGAAGTAAATTCCTGAGATACCAGGTAAAATCTGTTATAAACTGCGTCAGTTCCCGGCCCTGCATTACAATTTCCTCAAGCAAGGACACAGCGCCTGTCACATCTCCTGCAAGGACTATTCTTAACAATCTGCTGAACACCTCTGTATCTACTGCTCCCAGCACATCCAATACCTTGTCATAGGTCAGTTCCTGTCCAAAATGAAATGCAATGCACTGGTCTAAGAGGCTTAAGGCGTCACGCATAGAACCATCCGCAATCTTGGCAATGTAGCGGATGGCTTTTTCTTCTATCTGCACCTGTTCCTGTTCCATTAGTTCCTTTATCCTGTCAGAAATTGTATCAACAGTAATCCGCTTGAAATCATACCTCTGGCATCTGGATAAAATGGTAATTGGTATTTTATGCACTTCAGTAGTCGCCAGAATAAAAATCACATAAGAAGGCGGTTCCTCCAGCGTTTTTAAAAGCGCATTAAACGCTCCTATAGAGAGCATATGAACTTCATCAATAATATAAACCTTATACTTTCCCTCTGCGGGAGAATAAGTCACTTCATCTACTATCTCGCGGATACTGTCCACGCCGTTGTTGGAGGCAGCGTCAATTTCAATCACATTCATGCTGGCTCCCGCTGCGATTGCCCGGCAGATTGCACATTCCCCGCAGGGACTGCCATCTGCCGGATGTTCACAGTTAACTGCCCTGGCAAAAATCTTGGCAATCGTAGTCTTGCCAGTTCCTCTGGTTCCACAAAAAAGATACGCGTGTGAAGTACGCTCTGCTTTTATCTGATTTTTCAATGTTGTAACAATATGATCCTGTCCCTTTACATCTTCAAAAGTTGCAGGACGGAATTTTCTGTAAAGGGCTGTATATGACATACCTTTTCTTTCCTTCCATGATGCCTGAAAGCACCCTGATTAATCGCCGAAGCTGATTCCCAGTAATTTCGCTTCCTTTACAATAGACGCATCCGGGGCGATCATCTTCAATTTGCCGGCAACCTCCTCCAAAGGTACCTTTACCACTTCACGGTTTCTATATCCCACCATAAAGCCGTATTCCCCTTTCAGGATAAGTTCACCTGCCTCCGCTCCTAACCGGCTTGCAAACACGCGGTCATAAGGGCAGGGGCTTCCTCCTCTCTGGGTGTGGCCAGGAACGGTAACCCTTACCTCGTGCCCCGTCATTTTCTCGATTTGAGAAGCCAGTTCATAAGAAACTGACGGGAACTTATAGTTTTTCATTTTTTCTTTATATTCTTTTTTGGATAACTTGGCATCTTCCTTGGAAATAGCACCCTCTGCCACTGCCAGTATGGTAAATCTGCTTCCGTTATTGTTGCGCTCTTCAATCTTTTCCACTACCTTTTTAATGTCATAAGGAATTTCCGGAATCAAAATAATGTCAGCACCTCCTGCCATACCTGCATTTAAAGTAAGCCAGCCAACTTTATGTCCCATTACTTCTACAATAAATACTCTTCCATGAGACGCTGCTGTTGTGTGGATACAGTCAATTGCATCGGTTGCAATATTGACCGCGCTCTGGAAACCGAAGGTCATATCCGTTCCCCACAGATCATTATCGATGGTTTTAGGCAGGGTAATCACATTTAATCCTTCTTCCCTTAAAAGATTAGCTGTTTTATGGGTTCCGTTCCCCCCTAAGATCACCAGACAATCCAGACGCAGCTTATAATAATTCTGCTTCATGGCGTCAACCTTATCAAGTCCATTTTCATCAGGGTCTTTGATGGTTTTGAAAGGAGTACGTGAACTGCCTAAAATTGTGCCGCCCTTTGTAAGTATTCCTGAAAAATCATGTCCGCCAAGCATTCTGAAATTACCGTAGATCAACCCCTTATAGCCGTCTATAAATCCGTAAATTTCAACGTTTTCCTTACTGTTTACAAGGCATTTAACCACACCTCTCATAGCAGCATTAAGAGCCTGACAGTCACCGCCGCTTGTCAACAAACCAATTCTCTTCACCATACCCATCCTCCTTATCCAATTCAAACAGATTTATTTTTTCCGAATTATATACTAATTATTATACATAATTTAGAACCTGTCTACAAGCCTTTTGACGCAACAGTTCAACATACAAATTCATATATCTATTGACATCCGCATAGGAATATAGTATTATCACATAAATCTCTTTGCACTGCACTACATTCTTATAGGATGCAATCCAAACAGTACAAACTGAGCAGGTAATACCATAAACGGTATCAGCCGGGCTGCGCAGGCAGCAGCGGATGTAGCTATAAAATTATTGATCTTACAGCACATCTGCGGGACAGTGTATGTTCCGCGGATGTGCTTTTTATTCCTGCGGGCAATGAGTTAAACAGTCGTTCTATCTATATTAAGGAGGATTACCATGGAATATTCAGAGAAGGAAAAAACATATCCGGAAGAACAGAAAATTGCCATGCATGTATCCAGCGTCAGCATCATTGTAAATGTGATACTTTCTCTGTTCAAGCTTCTGGCAGGTATCATTTCACATTCCGGTGCAATGATTTCAGATGCCATCCATTCAGCATCTGATGTGATCAGTACCATAGTCGTAATTATCGGGGTACAAATGTCAAATAAAAAATCTGATCATGACCATCAATACGGGCATGAGCGGTTAGAGTGTGTATCTTCTATCATTTTATCCGGTCTTTTGCTTGCAACCGGAATCGGAATTGGAATCAGCGGAATCAAAAATATTATGGCTGGCACCTCAGGGGAAGCTTTGATCATTCCAGGTGTGCTGGCTCTGATTGCCGCAGTCGTATCACTTGTGGTTAAAGAATGGATGTTCTGGTACACCAGAGCTGCCGCCAAGAAGATTAATTCTGGAGCATTAATGGCAGATGCCTGGCATCACCGCTCTGATGCCCTCTCTTCCATAGGCGCTTTTATTGGTATTTTAGGAGCCAGGCTTGGCTATCCGGTTTTAGATCCTATTGCCAGTGTGGTTATCTGTCTTTTTATCGTAAAGGCTTCTGTTGATATTTTTAAGGATTCCATCGATAAAATGGTAGACCACTCCTGCGATGATGAAACTGTTAATCAAATGAACCAGGTAATCAATAACATCCCCGGAGTAGATCGTATTGACCTTATCCAGACCCGGCTTTTTGGCTCAAAAATTTACGTAGATATTGAGATTGCCGTAGATGGTTCCCTTTCCCTCAACAAGGCCCATACTATTGCTGAGACGGTGCACCTGTCCATAGAAAATGCTTTCCCCGATGTCAAGCACTGTATGGTACATGTAAATCCTTCCGTCGAAACTAATATACAGGACTGAATTCCTACAATTTTAACCCTCTTAAGTTAAAATACATTGACTTGCAATTTTGAAACCAGTATAATGAGTAGGTATTTAATGGAGTCGTATCGAAGCGGTCATAACGGGGCGCACTCGAAATGCGTTAGCCCTCCGGGGCACGAGGGTTCGAATCCCTCCGACTCCGCTAAAATCATACAAAAAAGCCGGAGCCTTTGCCCTGGCTTTTTTGTATTGCGGAGTAGGGAGACTCAATAGCCTCACCGTTTATTCTGTGGGTCTTTGATAAAAACGCCCTGAGAGTTCTTCTGTCCTGAGCGCATTGATAAATGCATTCTCATCAACCTTCTTAACCGCATGAATTACACGCTTGCTTTCTTCTTTAGATACAACAGAATATACTATATCCCTTTCATGCCTTTCGTAAAATCCTTCTCCCGCCAGAATTGTTGCGCCGTGATTACTGACATCATAAATTGCTTCACACACTTCCCTGGCTTTATTGGTCACAATAAACAAAGTCTGTTTCTGGTATCTTGTATAGACCATATGGAGGATCTGTGTGGACGAAAACTGAAAAATAATGGAATACAGCGCTTTATCCCATCCGAACAGGATTCCGGCTATCAGCAGTATGATCACATTAAATCCCAAAATAAAATTCCAGGAATCAACTCCTTTTCTTTCTGAAAGAAAAATAGCAATAAAATCCGTGCCTCCTGTTGTGGCATTCATAAGCAGACACAGGCTGATCACAAAACCATTGATCATTCCGCCAAATATACTGATCAGCAATGTATCATAAGTAATCACATACCCCGGTATCATATCTGTAAGCACACTTGTAAGTATGATCATCAGGCAGGAATAAAGGGTAAATTTCTTCCCTATAAAGCGGAACCCTATGTAAATCGGTATCATATTCAGCAGCAGATTGACCACGGTATAAGGAACTGTCATATGCAGGAACCTTTCGGCGATTCCCTGTATCAGTATAGTCAGCCCGGTGGCTCCGCCCGGATATAATCCCCCTGTCCTGACAAAGGTTTTGATGTTCACTGCCATGATCACAGATGCAATACATATAATTATAATTCTCTTTCCATCTTTTTTAATGTCGAATTGCATAATCCACCTTCTTCCTCCCCTACGGTTAAATTATAACATAATTTTATTTACAGGAAAATCTTACAGCATTGAAAAGTTATCTGAATTTCAGGCAAAAATAATGCAGCCGATGGCTGAGAGTCTTCTCTCAAAACATCGGCTGCATATATTTTAATATGATCAATTAATAATCAGATAATTTACTTTACAGTAACAGAGGTAATGTGGGGATTAACGCCTTCATACCAGTACAGGAATCCTTCCATATCAATGGTATCGCCAATATTCAAAGCCTTCACTGCATTGTAGACCTCAGTGGTATTGTCACACAAATAGGATTCAACAGTAAATGTGTAGGTATTTCCGTCAAGGGAAACGTTGAAATACAGGTCGTCCCCTTCCTGACCGGAACCATCCCAGCTGTACAGGAAAGCTACGTCATTTCCATCTGCATCCTGCCCGGCAGCCTCTACTGTCATGCCCTTGAAGGTTACAAATTTATTCTGATGATTGATCAGGTCATCTGTTCCAAGAAGAGAGGTCACATCTTCAGCCTGTGCAACATAAGTTCCTTCTTCAATTTCAAATGTTGCATCAATAATCTCTACTTCGCCGGCCCATTCGGATTTATATCCGGTAACCTTAATCTTCGTTCCGACAGTTAACTTCTCGTAATCTTCCTCTGAACATGCCATATTATACAGGAAATAGGCACCGTCTTTATCCTGGGAGTAAACAGTGGCCTTTCCATCCCACCAGGACTGTTTAGCCTGTACATAAGTCTCAACTACCACCTCACTGTCAAGGTCAGCAGCCACATATTCATCATAAGTCATAACACCTTCAGATTTCACATCCGCAGTATCGTTGCTTTCCTCCTTAGAACCACAGCCCACGAAAGCAAATGCAAGTACAAATGTCAGAAGCAATGCAGTAAATTTTTTCATTTTAGTCTTTTCTCCTCATAAAATATGTAAATTTGTTAAATCAACTTCGAAATAATTATACATGAAATTCTAAATAAATCAATAGCACACTTGACTTATTTCTATCTGTTTCTACTTATTTTGTCTCCTTTTTACCACCTGCATGATAACATATAAAATAATCAAAACCCAGGCGGCTGCCAAGGATGACAGCAGTATCACCGAGGTTTGGGGCAATTCCCCCAAATCTGCCTTCCCTTCCAAAGCCTGACTGTTCCTGCTTTCAAGCTGATCCAGGCGGTATAGAGAGGCAATATCACTGTACAGATTCTCAATATACTCCTCATCAACCTTCTGTCCTCTCCTGACAGATTTTACTGTATTTTCAATGAGCTGCCCTGCCGCGTCACGGAGAGAGGCGGAACCGTTAAACACCGGTGTGACAAATGTGTGATCGATATTATCAAGCAGCAATTTTGCTGCCTTGATTTTCACATCATAGAATGTGTCGTTATCTTCTCCGCATCTGGACAGATAATCCTGATATTCCGCTGACTGCTGCGCTTTAAAAGTCACGGGAATATAGCCTTCTGTTTCCGAATAGGCAATCTGGACGTCATTGGTCAGCAGATACTGGGTAAAAAGCCAGGAAGCAAGAACCTCCTGAGGATCATTTTTATTAAAAATGCAGACAGAAGGCCCCTGGGAAATCATCTGTGGATGTTCTTTGTCAAATTGGGGAATTTCCATAACTACAGTTTCAAACTCCACCACTTTATCCTGGCTGATATCAAGGAGCGGCGCATTGGTTCCCATCCATGTGGCTCCGGCTGTGGAATCTATTGCAAAGATACACTGACCTGCATTCAGGAAGTTGGCCGGATAGCTGGAAATCTTAAATGTCGAAAACGCTCCGCTGTCGGCATGTTTCCCAATCTCAAACAGCAAATCCCTGGTATCATCATTAAAAAGCAGTATCTCTCCGCTATCCGTGGAATATCCGGCTCCGCTTTGTTTCAGCATCTGTATCATCATATTATCAGTAGACTTATAAATAAAAGGAATCATTACCTTCTGACCGTTCACCAGATAGTTTCCTTCCATATCCCGGACCGTTGCCGCCTCAGAAACCTCCCAGATAAAATCCCATGTGAGAACCTCCGGCAAAGTATATCCCAGGGCTTCCACATAAGTTTTATTGATGTAGCAGGCCTCTGTGGAACGCATATAGGGAAGGGCATAATAGTGACCGGCAAACATACATTCCTCCAAAAACTGCGGAATGATTTCTTCTGCCTTAGGAGAATCAAATCTGATTTCGCTCCCTCCAAGACCATATTTTTCATGGATAAACAAGTCTTCAAGGGGAACAACAAGATTTGTTCCCGTTAAATACGTGGCAATATGGTCAGGATAAGTGATGCATACATTAGGGGTGGTACTCGTAGCAATATTCGTAATAACATCATTATAAATTTTGCCGTAATCCGTATACAGCCGCAGATTTACTGTAATATTCGGGTACAGCATTTCAAAGTCGGCAATTGCCTTCTCATAAATTTCAGTCTGAGTCTTATTGGTATCATTCTTTGCCCAGAATGTAATTTCATATTCCCTTGAAAGGTCAAATTCCTCTGGGATTTCAAAGGCCTCCATTCCTTTGGATCCATGGCACCCTGTAAGTACAAAAGAAACGCTGGCTGTCAATACCAGCAGACAAAGCTGGCAAAACCCTGTTCTCCTCATCCCTTTGTCCCTCCTCTTGACACTCCGGCCATCACTTTCCCGCGAAAGGCCAGAAACAGAACGATCAATGGAACTGAAATTACTACTACCGCTGCCATCATCGCCGGAATATTTTCACGCCCAAAGCCATTCTCCCGAATTTCCTGAATCCCATTGGAAACAAGATAATAGTTTTCATCGTCAGTGATCAGACGGGGCCACACATAAGAATTCCAACATTCAATCACTTTGAGTATGGTAATTGTTATGAGCGTTGGCCTGGAAACAGGTATCATTACCCTCAGAAGATATTTTATATCAGAAGTACCGTCAACCTTTGCCGCATAATACAGACTGTCAGGTATCTGTTCAAAATTTTCTTTCAGCAGATAAATGTAAAAGACAGACATAACCGAAGGAAGGATAAGCCCCGGAAAGGAATTCCGCATATTTAAGTTTGTGACCGTTACAAAATTTGTGATAATAACCAGCTCGTTGGGAATCATCATCAATGACAGAAACAGGATAAACGCCGCATTTTTCCCTTTAAAATCCAGACGGGCAAAGGCAAAGGCCGCAAGGGTTATCACAATCAGCATGATACCCGTAGTTACAAGGGCAAAAACTGTAGTATTAAACAAATATCTTCCCAGCGGCACAGCAGTAAATGCGTCAGCATAATTTTGCAGCGTTGGTGAGAGTGTAAAGAACTTCGGAATGTATTCTGAGTTATAGGCACTGTAACTTTTTACAGATGTAAGAACCATCCAGTAAAAGGGAAACAGTACAATAACTGCCCACAAAATCAAAAACACATAGGTAATGACATTCAAAATTGTTTTGCGAATCCTGGCACTCTTTTCAATTCTATTGTAGTCCTTCATATTCCCTCTCCGTCTGCCGCTTCGCGGCTTTTAAGGCTTAATAAATCCAAAATTAATAATGAACCTTCTTTTTACTGATCAGCAAATTAATACACGTAATGGTAAGCACGATCGCAAACAGTATAATTGCCGCCGCTGCTGCATAGGACGGATAGCCGCCGCTGTCGCCATACAGCATATCATAAACATACCCGACAATGGTATTCATCTCCGCTGCGTTCAGATCAGTGCCAAACAGGGCGACCGCATCGCTGTATGCCTTAAAAGCGCCGATAAATCCTGTGATGATCAGGTAAAATATCATTGGTGAGATCATGGGAAGGGTAATTCGCATAAAGGTTCTGAGCTTAGACGTCCCATCGACTTTTGCGGCATTATAATACTCCTGATTAACAGAGGAAAGTGCACTGGTCAGAATCAGGATCTTAAATGGCATAACCACCCAAATAGTATAAAAGCACAGCACAAACATTTTGGCCCAGTAAGGTCCGTCAATAAAATCCACGCTTTCCCCTCCAAACCAGT
Organism: uncultured Lachnospiraceae bacterium; assembly: GCA_900554925.1. GTDB lineage: Bacteria > Bacillota > Clostridia > Lachnospirales > Lachnospiraceae > Suilimivivens. Next base: position 1,039 of record USJG01000048.1, on the reverse strand, counting down.
TAATAATAAGATTTATAAAACCGTCTGAATATGCTGTTTTTTTAAACAGGATCATAAATACCAGACCTACTGCCAATGTATTGGTAACATAAGGCAGAAAATAAATAGTCTGAAACAGATTTCTAAGAGGCGTGATAGAATTTAATCCCACGGAAATAAGCAGTGCAATTCCTGTTGATAAAGGCACCGTGATAATAACCAGTATAAATGTATTTTTTACAGCCTGCAAAAAATACGGATCATGCAAAACATATGAATAATTATAGCCGCCGACCCCGAAATAAGTCTGTGATGCCGAGTTATATCCCTCTTCAAATGAATAAATAAAAACATCGATCAGCGGATAGATCATAAAAAATCCCAGAAACAAAATCGCCGGTAAGAGATATAACCAGCCCTTCAGACCACTGCTGCGCATTTTTTCCCTGATCATATTGCTGCTCCTGCCTGTACGTCTTCTTCAAAATAAATTCTCTCTTCTGTTTCCCTGCTGAAAATAAATACCTTGTGAGGTGCCAGTGCAAATCTGACAGACGTACCTTCAATATTTATTTTGTTTTCTGTACCCACAATTGCCCGTACCGTCGGACTTAATGACGCTTCATTTGTTGAAACCACACTGATGTCACGCCCCATTACCTCCACACCGCTTAATTCACAGTGCAGCGCTCCATCCTCCTTAAGAATAAAGCCCTCCGGTCTGACGCCTGCAAACACCTCCTGATCCTCAACGCCCCTGATGTTCAAAACAGCGTCATTTCCTATAAACAGCTTACCGCCCCTTACCTGTCCCAAAAAGACATTGACAGGGGGCGTGCCAAGAAATTTAGCCACAAACAAATTCACAGGATCATCATAGACCTCCTGGGGTTTTCCCACCTGCTGGATGATTCCTTCCTTCATAACAATGATCAGATCGGAAATGCTCATAGCTTCCTCCTGGTCATGAGTTACAAAGATAGTAGTAATCCCTGTCTCTCTCTGGATCCTCCTGATTTCCTCCCTGGTCTGCAGCCTTAAGCGGGCATCTAAATTGGAA
>USJG01000047.1 GCA_900554925.1 uncultured Lachnospiraceae bacterium | reverse complement strand
TCAATAATTGCTACCGTCATCTGATCCAGAAAAGCCTGCACCGGATAGATACAGCTATCATCAATTCCCTCTGCTTCAAGCACATACTGGAAAGGAATTATTCCCTTGATCACACCGTACCGGTCCTCTTCTGTGCTGCATTCATAAAAAATCTGCAAGTTAACTACACCTGTTATTTCAATTCCGTTTTCCACTGGTTTTTTCCCGGAAATCTGTAAATTGCCTGCTGTGTGGAGTATCTTATGAAGTACTGCCTTTTCATCTTCACATTTAAAATGACCGGATAATTTCGTCTTTCCGCTGCTTCTTGAAAGAAGCTTCCGAAACTCTGCATTCTTTTCAAGCACAGATACTTCCTTTACCACGCCATAAACGTCTGCAAGAATATCCACCTTTTCCTCCTCATAAATGCAGATATCCATATTCAGACATAGCTCAAAGGTAATAACTCTCTCTTCTCCATCAAAGTCAGGTCTTGCTTCTACCTCGCGGTTTTCCGCGGTAAAACTGATCTCCGGTATCATTCCTTCTCTGGCTCCCGGACAATCCAGACTTCCCGCAAAGGGCAGGGTAGTCTCATAGTGGCAGATTTCCTCCTCATCTCCCTCTCCCTTATACAGGAAAAAGGCGCGCAGTTCACCCTGGACTGCAATTTTGTCCTCCAGCACCTTAAATTCCACGGTTTCCGGCGTGATTTCAGACCAGATCATTGCAAAAATATTGGGAAAGCTTCCAGGAACCTCCACTTCCTCTTTCACTCTGAAAATATCCCTTTTCTTAATAGCCATGGCTGCAATATCCAGCGTCTTTTTTCGAAATTCCACAGGCTCCTCGCTGTAAAGGTCTACTGCTGTCTCCTCATCACAGATTTCCTCACAGGTAAGAAAAAGGGTGATCATGGACTGGATGCTCAGCTTTCGGGAATTAATAAGACCAATGCTCAAATCCTCCAATTCCCAGCTGACGTTTACGTTGTCCCCGCCCTGAATCCCCTCCATAAAAACCATTTCATCAAAGGGAATGCTGCCTTCCATATTCGCCACATCACTTCTGCCTGTGGAGGATGCTCCTTTTTCTGTCAGATAAAGCACATAAAAATCAAGCTTTCCCTTTACACTGACATGGTCATCTGTCACCTTCACTTCTTCGATCACTATATTTCCTCTATCCATAATCAGCTTCGCAGCATCCGGCCGGGAATCGGAAATAATCACATCATCCTCCAGGGTCATCTGGGTCTGGGCTTTACATTTAACGCAGTCCATATGTATATTCCGTTTAATTAACTCCACAAAAATACCTCCCTAAAGTCTACTTATTGTAAATGTATGACCCAGGGAGGAAAAATATTCATTTATTCTTGTACGCCGCCAATGAGCTCACCAATATCTTCCATTCCGTACTTTTTCATATAGGCTTCAATGCCCTCCACTATTTCCACAGTGGCATATGGGTTGACAAAATTCATTGCCCCCACTGCAATACCGCTTGCTCCGGCAAGGAGAAATTCGATGGCGTCCTCAGCCGTCGCAATACCTCCCATACCAATCACAGGAATCTTTACTGCATGGGAAGCCTGATAGACCATTCGCACTGCCACCGGCTTAATGGCAGGGCCGGAAAGCCCGCCTGTCTTGTTTGCCAGTGCAAAGGTCCTGCGATGAATATCGATCTTCATTCCGGTCAGCGTATTGATCAGGGAAATTCCGTCTGCTCCTGCTGCCTCTGCCGCCTTTGCCATCTCCGTAATATCCGTAACATTAGGGCTAAGCTTCATTATTACCGGCTGTTTTGCCTTTGCCTTAATCTGAGAAGTAATATCAAAAAGACAGTCAGCCTTCTGCCCAAAGGCAATGGCCCCTTCCTTTACGTTAGGGCAGGAAACATTGATTTCCAGCATGTCCACATCTGTATCTCCAAGCCGCTCTACCACCTCAAGATAATCTTCCACACTCTTTCCACACACATTTACAATGATCTTTGTATCAAACTGTTTTAAAAAGGGAATATCTCTCTGGATAAACACATCAATTCCGGGATTTTGAAGGCCAATGGCATTCAACATGCCCCCATAGGTTTCTGCTACCCTGGGCACCGGATTTCCCGGCCACGGTACATTGGCAACCCCTTTGGTCACCACTGCCCCCAGTTTATTTAAATCCACGAAATCACTGTATTCCATACCGGAGCCGAAGGTTCCGGAAGCCGTCATAACAGGATTTTTAAATTCCACACCTGCAATCGTAACTTTCATATTCATCAAATATCCACCTCCCTGGCATCAAAAACCGGCCCATCCGTACAGATTCTTGCATTATTCACATGAGAATGTGCGTCTTTATGAGTCGTTTTGCACACGCACCCAAGGCATGCTCCTACACCGCAGGCCATCCTTTCCTCTAAGGAAATATATGCCGCAATCTGTTTTTCTCTGGCATAGGCCTTGATAGCCCGCAGCATGGGCATGGGCCCGCAGGCCATGATCACGTCCGCATCTATCTGCTCCTTCTCCATAACAGTCAGCACATTCCCTTTGGTGCCCACACTTCCATCCTCGGTAGCCACATAGACCTTTCCGTATTTTTCCAAATCTTCTTTAAGAAAAAGCCTGCTGTCACGATAGCCTGTTATAACTGTCACATCAGAGCCAGCCTCCGAAAGTTCTCTGGCCAGCTGCAGCATAGGTGGAATCCCGATTCCACCGCCCATAAGTACTGCTTTTTTTCCCTTTCCTTCATTTATGGGGAATCCATTTCCCAAAACCCCTAAAAGCAAAACCTCCTGTCCCGGCTGCCACCCGGCAAATTCCGCAGTACCCTTACCTGCGATCCGATACACAAGCCTTAAGGCTTTCCTTTCCCTGTCAACCTCACAGATACTGATAGGACGGGGCAGTAAATTTGCCGGATTGTTCGTGTAAACACCAATAAACTGTCCTGCTTTTGCCTCTGTCGCCATATCTGTGGCAATCCACATATCATAAATATCCGGCGCGATCTCCCTCTGAGAGAGCACGCTGGCCTTTTCTTTTCTTTTTCCGCTCATATTAACCTTGTCCTTTCTAATGCCTGTCTCTGCCATTTTCTTTTTGATAAACGATCTTTCCACTGCAGACAGTATAATAAATCACTCCGGGAAGTTCTTCTCCTGTAAAGGGAGAATTGGAGGACCTGGAAGCAAAGTCTGAAACCACCCACGTCTCTTCAGGATGGAATAACACCAGATCCGCCGCTGCCCCTTCTTCTATTCTGCCCCCTTCAAGTCCATAAAGCCTGCATGGGGCGGTACTCATCCTGTCTATCAGTTGGGGCCAGGTAAGGTATCCCTTTTGAACCAGTTCCCGGATTCCCAGAGAAAGCGCTGTCTCCAGTCCGATAATGCCGCTGGGAGCTTCCGTGATGGACCGTTCCTTTTCTTCCCGGCTATGGGGCGCATGGTCAGTGGCGATCAGGTCAATGGTTCCGTCCTTAAGGCCCTCTATAATGGCCATCCTGTCCTCTTCTTCCCTGAGGGGCGGATTCATCTTTGCCAGGGTCCCTTTCTTAATTACCGCTTCCTCCGTCAGTGTAAAATGATGAGGAGTCGCCTCTCCATGAACATGGGCTCCTTTTTTCTTTGCCTGCCTTAACAGTTCCACTGCCTCTCTGGAACTGATATGCTGTATCACAACCTCCGCACCGGTAAGCGCCGCCAGCTCCAGATCCCTCTTAACCAGGTCTGCTTCCGCCTCTCTGGGGGAACCTCCTATCTGATAAAACCGGGCTGCTTTTCCGGCATTGACACCGTTATTGCTGATCAATCCCGGATTTTCCTCATGGAAGCTAATAGGCTTACAGAGCTTTTTCGCCCGCTCCATGGCCTCCTTTACCAGCTTCTCATCCATCAGGGGAATCCCGTCGTCGGTAAAGCCTGCTGCTCCCCCTTCTGCCAGTTGTTCCATATCCGTAAGCTCTTTTCCTTTCATCCCTGCGGTCACATTGGCACAGCTATTTATGTGAATCCCTGTCTCTTTTCCCTTTTTCAGCACATAGGAAAGGGTCTTTAAATTGTCCACAGGGGGCTTTGTATTGGCCATCAGCACGATCTGGGTAAATCCGCCCTTTGCCGCAGCCGCCGCTCCGGTATAAATATCCTCCTTATAGGTAAAGCCCGGATCCCGGAAATGAACATGGGTATCCGCAAGCCCCGGCGCAATCATCAGGCCGCCTGCGTCTATTACCTGAATATCAGACCCTGCTTCTTCCATCCTGTTTTCCGGTTCCTTGATGATTCCGGTTATCCTGCCATTTTCAATCTGCAGATCCGCTTTGTAAAGTCCCTTTTCCACAGGATCTATTACAGTACCATTCTTTATATACAACATAGCTTTCCCTCCACGCCCATTACCTTTCTGCTTCATTATACCCGATTTTTTCAGGAATGCCTATAGGAATTGTTATTTCAACACAGACAGCACAATAACCTGCATTTTCAATCTTTAGCATTTTTTGAGACTATCCTATATAAAAATACCCTGAAAAGTGCTATAATCCGTGTTAGGAAATTTGCCTTGAAAAGATGTTTATGTAAGATGAAAGGAGTTATACATGGCGCTTGAAAATAAATTAGGCATTACCGACTGGGCTGAGTTTGCGAGAGCAGAGGAAAAGATCAGCAAAACAAAGGCACTTGAACTCTTTGAAAATGGTCTGCTCGACACTTTTGAGGCAGGTACTTTCAAAGGACTTTCGCAGATACACAAATATCTTTTTGACGAGATATACGATTTTGCAGGGAAAATGCGTACTGTGAACATGGCAAAGGGCGGTTTCCGTTTTGCTTCCGTGATGTATCTGGAGGCGGCCCTTGAAAACATTTCTAAAATGCCACAATCTTCCTTCGATGAGATCGTTGAAAAGTATGTAGAGATGAATGTTGCCCACCCATTCCGTGAAGGAAACGGCAGAAGCACCAGGATATGGCTCGACGCTATTTTAAAAAAAGAGCTGAAGGTCGTTGTTGATTGGAGCAAGGTCGATAAAGAGGATTACCTTTTGGCAATGGAACGCAGTCCTGTCAGGGATGTGGAAATCAAGGCGCTGCTGAAAGCGGCTCTTACGGAGAAAATCAACGATCGTGAAGTCTATATGAAGGGCATAGATGCAAGCTACCACTATGAGGGCTATAATGTGTTCCGAACGGGAGATCTGAAACAGGAGTGATAAACATGATTATGGTACGGGAAAAGCTATAAACGCTAAAAACAAGCGAAAAAATACTGCCACATCAATGATTTTTTAATCATTGATGTGGCAGCAGCTGTTTTACATCTTCTGTTCCTCCTGATCATTTTATCAGTTGAATACTACCGGTTTATCTATAAACTCTGTCTTGATTACAATGTAAGGATAAGAAGGGGTATTTTTCTTTATGGCCGCTCCTTCCGCCGGATCAGGCCCTAATAAAGTGGTGTCCGCATAAATTGCATTTTCTGTCAGGTAAAGAGCATTGACTGTAATGCTGTAGCCGCCGCTGACCTGTTCCCCATATCCCATACAGATATACAGAAATCCATTATCCTGATATGTGACCTTAAAAGCATTTGCCTTTTTTTCTTCGATCACTGTTTTGAGTTCCTCCGGAATATTATCTTCAGCCAGAACCGTGAACTCCAAATCCTTTATTTTTTCAAGGGGATCCTTCTCCTTCCCGCATCCGGCAAGCAGCAAAAACGCCGCTGCTTCCAGAACACAAATCCCATATTTTACAAGACGCAAGACCTTATCTTTCATCTGACCACCCATAAATTCGTACTGCCTTTTTACTAATTTTATGAGCGGATATCCAAAAGAATTCCTGTGATTCTAAAGATCATCCTGTAAACAGTCTGCGCTCTTTTACCGGACACTGCTCTGCTGTCCCAGAGTTACTTCTACTACTTTTTCCTGATATCCCGTAGGGCTTCCCTGCATAATGGTCAGTTCCACTGTTGTTCCTGCTTCGTAATAGCTAAGCTCTTCCTGAAGCTGTGCCATGGAGGTCACGGTTTCTCCATTAATGCCGGTTATAATATCACCTCTTACAAGTCCTGCCTCATAGGCACCGGATCCTTCCATTACTTTGGATACATAAATTCCCTGCGGTGCTCCGTAAAGCTGCGAATACTCTTCCACTACATCTACGCCCGTAATGCCAATATAACCCTTTTTGTCCTCGTCAACCTTAAGACGTGTTTCCTTGCTCATTAAGTCTTCGATAATATCCTGCACATCAGAAATAGGAATTGCATATCCCATACCTTCTACGGCAGAACCGCCAATCTTATTGGAATTAATACCAATTACCTGACCCTTTATATTCAGCAGAGGGCCGCCGGAATTACCGGGATTAATGGCTGCATCTGTCTGGATAAAGGTGCTGATCTCCTCATCTCCATAGTAAGAAGCCTCAGTGGTAGCGGTGGAGGCGGCAATAGGTCTGTTTAAGGCGCTGACCACACCTGTGGTAACAGACTGTCCATAGCCAAGGGCGTTGCCGATTGCAATAACCGGTTCCCCTACTGTAAGATCATTAGAACTGCCGATCTCAGCAATAGCGATCTGGCTCATGGTATCGTTCTCTATATCACTAAGCTGCACAGCAATTACTGCCAGATCCTTACTGGAATTGCTGCCCTTTACCTGGGCCTGTGAAAGGGTTCCGTCCACAAACTGCACTGTCAGCTCCTCGGCAGACTCTATCACATGATAATTGGTAACCACCAAAAGCTCCGTATCATTCTGTCCTACAATAATGCCGGAACCGGAACCAGTTGCCTCCTGACTGTATTCCTGCCCGAAAAATGACAGTTTTTCTACATATTTGTTATTTACTGAAACCACAGCAGGCATTACCGCTTTGGCTACCTCTGATACATCAGTAACGGTAGTCTGTATCACCTGGGTACCTGCCACCTGTGTATTACTTTCGGTATTTTGAGCAACGTCTTCCAAATTCGATCCGCTGCCTTCCCCTTCCCCAGTATTCTGTTCTATCGCCGCACTTGCTTCCTGGGACTGGCCAAAGCCCGCTTTATCCTTCAGGAAATCCGTAGCGGTATCTACCGCCTGAAAACCAAGCCCTGCAAAAATACCAAAGCATAAACCACAGCAGATTCCAATCGCAATTTTTTTACCGAACCCTGTACTGTTTTTATGGTTTTTGCCAGGCTTTCCAGTGTTCCTGGATTGCTGGTAAGCGTCTGCGCCCTGAAAATTTCCGCCAGCGCCGCTAAAACTGCCGCTGCTTCCATAATGATAGGTGTTGCTGCCTCCCTGTCCGTAGTTTGTATTGTTCACAGTGTTATGCTCTGTGGAAGTATTATTATAGCTGTTTGGATAATTATTTTCATACATAACAATTACCTCTTTTCCTTTCCCATCCGGCGTATTATCCTTCGCCCCTTTTTCTTCTTCGTTTCTATTGCTAAGTATATCCGGTAATTGTGTTCAATTTGTGATAAAAATTTGTTGATTCTGTTATAAAAATCACGCTTCAATTCCAATAATTCTTATTCATGGTAAAAGCCTTTACCATTCCTTTTGGAAGACGCCTGTATCGTTTCCCCAGAAAATATCCCATAAATTTCCATCCGCTTAACCAAATCAGCTTAACTGTCAAATGGGGTTTTCCAATGCTGCATAAATAGCCGCAGCTCTTTTTGATCAGGCGGACTCCCTCTGACTCCGTGGAAAGCTCCGAAAAAATCTCAGGGTGGTCCGCATGAGATACTCCCAGATCAAAGTTTCTTTTAAACTGCTGCACTCCGCTGTAATTGTGAGAATGGATCACCCCGGCATTTGCGGCATAAGCAATCTTATATCCGGCATTAATAAGTCCCCTGGCATAAATCATATCTTCGTTAAAAATCGTGTAGTTTGTAAATCCTCCCAGTAAATCAAAGATCTCTCTTTTGTATGCCGCACATACGTTGGAGGCAAAAAACGCCTTAATCCCCATATTCTTTAAATCTTTTGAGGATTTTATCAGGGAACGGTCCGGATAATTAAAGGAACGGGTGTAGCTTTCTATCACATCACAGTCCTTTGAAGGAAGCTGTCTTGCATAACTCATTCCCACCTTTTCATCTGCAAAAGGCTCCAGCAATTGCCTGATGAGTTCCTCATCTGCCGGCAGGGCGTCATCTGTCATCATAATAAAATAATCGGTTTTCGACAGAGACACTCCATAATTTCTGGTACCGCCATGATCAAACTCTTCTTTCGTTATATGCTTAACCAGCACTTTTTTATGCTTTTCAAAAAAATCCGTACCTGTAATGAGCTGATCAAAATATTTTTTTTCCGTATTGATCAGTATAATATTATTCACCGGAAGGCTCTGCCTCTCCAGCAGTTCTAAAAGCAATAGAAACTCTTTTTCAGGCTTATAAACCGGAATGATTACATCTACTTCAAACATAATTCCCCCAATACATACTCAAAATCAAAAAGGCCAGCTTTTTCGTTGGCCTTTTGATCATCTGCTAATTTATATAACCGCTTGTATCGGCTTTCACTTTTTCACTGTACTCCAGTACCGCAGAAGATGGTGTATATTCTTCATCTTCAAACAGGAACTCATGCAGCCACTGTACATTGTCCGCAAGAGATACCGGCACTACGCAGCTGCCCTTAGAACCAATGGTTCCTGTGGCGCGCATGCTTTCCTCCGGGAAGCCTGCCTGATCCACGATCTCATACTTTGTAATTTCACCAAGCAGCTCAAGGATTTCTGTAAGATCCAGGGAAGTATAGATTTCCTCTTTATCAAAAATCGCATTTGCCACAGAAGTTAAGGTTGCCGGTGAAGCTTTCTTTGCCTTGTCTGCTACTGCCATCAGAACTTCTCTCTGGCGTTCCGCACGCTTAAAGTCATCGCCTGCTGTGTAACGGATACGACAATATGCAGTTGCCTGAAGGCCATCTAATAACTGGTAGCCAGTGCTTGTTACCGGTGTATAATCTCTCTTAAGGTCTTCTGCCATACAGATCTGATAGTTGTTAATATGCTGCAGTTCCGCCTCGTCTACGTCAATCATAACACCGCCCAGGGCATCAATCGTATCACTTAGTCCTGCAAAGCCGACTGTCACGAAATCAGTAATGTTCAGATCCATATTCATATTCAGCATATTGATTGCCTGCATAGGGCCGCCCTTTGCATAAGCAGCATTACACTTATTATAAGAATCATTACTTAAATTCAGGTAAGTATCACGGTATACGCTGACCAGCCTGCACTCTCCCGTATCCAGATTAATGGAGGCGATCATGATGGTATCGCTTCGGGTATTCTTGGTAAGAGCGCCTGTGGTAGAGTCCACGCCAAACAGCGCAATATTCCGGTATCCTTTCATGGTGGTTTCTACCTTTTCCTCCACCTCCGGGTTAATTACGATTTCCTCTTCCGGCAGGTCTACCTTTCCAACCTTTTCCACCTTAAGTACGCCATAAAGAACTACTACCATGATAAGCAGAATGAAAATTTCCACAATAAAAAGAAGGATTTTGGTTCGTTTCTTCTTTGACTGCTTCTTTGCGGAAGCCGGAACCTTTTTCTTCTTTGCGCTAACCGGTTCTTCGTGTTTTACTGCCTTTTTCTTAACTGGTTTCTTTGATGTTGTCGCCATATAATCAATCTCTCCCTTATTTACTTCATTTAAATTTGTTGGGCTTTATCATCTGTGATCTCTCACAAGATATTATTTTCGCACAAAACCACTTATTAGGCAAGCCCTCCGCTGCTTTTTTAATCTATCCTTAAGAAATGTAAACTTCCGTATTAATGAAAGTTTGCCCTTTAGTACGCATTTTTATTAATGAAGCCTTTAAATATGGTAAGGAACATTATCTTAAAGTCCATTGCCATGGTCCAGTTTTCTATATAAAACAAATCATATTCAATTCTTTTACGTATGGAAGTATCGCCTCTGTATCCATTGATCTGGGCCCATCCGGTAAGTCCCGGCCTTACCTGGTGCTTGATCATATAACGAGGAACTTCCTCCTTAAACTTTTCCACAAACTGGGGCCGCTCCGGTCTTGGCCCTACCAGCGACATTTCTCCGATCAATATATTAAAAAGCTGTGGCAGCTCATCTAAGCTGGTTCTCCTTAAAAATTTTCCAACCCTGGTTACCCGCGGGTCGTCCTTTATGGTCCATGCCTTCTGCTCCGCAGATGGTTTCTGCATTTCCATGGTCCTGAATTTATACATTTTAAAGGTTTTATTGTGCAGTCCTACTCTCTCCTGCTTGAAAATAACGGGCCCCCGGCTGGTAAACCGCACCGCCAGCGCCGCAATCAGCATAATGGGCGAGGATATGATGATCCCTATGGCAGAACCCACAATATCTACTGCCCGCTTTAAAACCCAGTTTAAGGTATTGGTAAGGGGCACATAACGAATATTGATCACCGGAAGCCCCATTAAATCCTCCGTGTAAGGATGGCTGGGCACCAGTGAATTGTAATCGGGAATAAATTTTGTATGAACACCTGACTTTTCACAAAGATCGACAATAGCTTCCAAATGATCATAATCCTTAAGGGCCAATGTAATGGCAATTTCATCCAGCTTGTTTTCCGGCAGAATATATTTGATGTTTTCAATCCTGCCAACTACTTTTACTCCTTTGTAAATAGTTCCGCTGGGAATCCTGTCGTCCAAAATCCCCCGGACAACATATCCCCACTGAGGATTGGCATTAATTCTGGTAATATATTCTTCTGCCGCTCTGGAATAGCCCACCAGAAGAATGTACTTCAGATTATACCCCTTTTTGCGAAAATAAAGCAGCATATTCCGTATCATGGTACGGCAGATCGTTGTAAATGCAATATTGATCGCATAAAACGCTCCCATCATGAAACGCGAAAAATCCTGCTGCTTAATCATATAAAGAAATACGATAAAGACTACGATTCCTACGGTATTGGCCTTAAGGATCCCGGCAATTTCATATTTACGCCTGGTGGCACGCTTCGGGGCATACATATGAAAAAAGTAGTACAAAATAATATATTCGGGCACAAGAAAATAGAGGAAACCAAAATAGGTCCTCATGTCAAGGGCACCTGCGCCAGGCTCTGTGTCGGCAAAAACAGTGCAGAACTTTATATACCATGCAAGCAAGTAGGAGATTGCCACTACAGCAGCATCCAACAGCACGTGCAGTCTATTAAAATACTTTTGATTATCCTTTATCATATCCTGCTACCTTCTTGCAAATATTTTACAATATTATTACAAAAAGTACAACTCCAATGTTACACCTCAAAACCCATGCACACGCCTTACCATATTCAGCCACAACTGTCCCTGTATCCAAAAATAATTTTTCAGATTAGTTACAGAAAATTTCACTTTATTCTTTTTCCCTTCAGGGGAAAGACAAAGTCCTATCCCCTTTCCTACTCCCTTAAGATAAACGCCGCCCATGCCTTTAAGCATAAAAAACAAAAATTTAACCAAATATCCCAGAACCAGAAAGGGAAGATTAAGAACCATCTGAAAAGCAGGCATATTTTTATAAATAAGGTAGATACTGTTTCGGGAAGATAATTTTACCTTAAATTCATTATGTCTGGAACCGCTTACCGCGCTTCCGGCATGATATACCTTTGCCTCCGGTGCATATATATTATGATAACCATAAATATTCCCACGATACCCAATATCCATATCTTCCAGATAGGCAAAGTGATTTTCATCAAAATATCCAATTTTTTCAAACACTTCACGTCTGTACAGGGCAGCGCCGGCACAGGCAGAAAAAATCCGGCAGGGCTTCCTGTAAGATTCTGCCGGCTTATCCTTGCCGCGGGAATAGGCCCAGCCAAGAGCGCAGTAAAAATCCCCGGCACCATCTAACTTGTCTGGCTCATAAAGGCTGAGCATCCTTGCCGCCACTGAAAAAGCTTTGGGGTCAGCAGCAAGGGCCTCTTCAAGGCATCTGACCATATCCTTATCTGCCACTGTATCATTATTGAGGAGCAAAACGTACTGGGTGGAAGCTGCCCTGATCCCTGCGTTGACAGCCTTACAGAATCCGGTGTTTTCCTCAAATTCAATTATCTGAACCTGGGGGAATTTTTCTTTTATTAATAAGAGGCTTCCATCCTGTGAACCATTATCCACTACTATGATCCTGGGGATAACAGTTCCCTGTTCAAGAGAAGACAGGCAGTCCTCAATATACTTTATTCCATTGTAATTAGGTATCACAACCGTAGTTCTCGTCATTAATTAAATCCTCTTTTAATATTTCACGGTCACTTGTCAACCTTTTCAATCATATTCGGATCCCACACGATCCTGTATCCCAAAGCTCTGATCTTTTCGCAGAATCTGCGGCTTAAATCCAGATAATCCACATCCTCATTCAGGCAGTCACGCCAGTCAAAACGCCCGGTTCCCGGATGCTGTAAATAGGGAAGCCCGATCAGTTCCTCCAATACAGCTTCTGCCGGCCGGGACACCTTCATACATCGAATATCAATCATTTCCGCTTCCTGCTGCAGAACCGCACGATGCATATATCCACTGAACTCTTTGTGAATCCCCTGATAAAGAGGTTCTCCCTCCGCATTATATATACCGCCTGTTATTTTATTTTTCCTGTCGATCAGCTTTCCGCCTACCACTGCTGTATCCGGTCTGTTGGATAAAAGATCCGGCTGATATTCCACTCTGTAAAATCCAAGATGCCTTAAATGAACTACTGTCCCCTTCCATCCTCTGGCGCGAAGGAAATCCTCCAGGGCACGTTTGCCTGCATCATAAGCATACTGCTTACTGGCAGGATTTTCCGCGGTGGACCGTTCATGGCACCTCCAGTGATAAAGAACCTTATCTATATGTGCCACAGGCAGCCCCCGCTTGCTTGTCCTTAGCTTATCTTTTCCCAGCATCACATTCACTGCTCTCAGCACAAGATCATAATCCTGAGCGCCGTCGCACACACTTCGGAACCCCAGTTCCTGCATGAACTGACGCTTTAAAACCAGAAAATGGCAGATATAATTATTAGATAAAATTAAATCAAGATTAAATTCTGGTTTTCTATTTACTTCATAGTAACAGGATTGTGTCCCGTCACATTTATCTTCATCTGAATATAACAGTTGTAATTCTATTCCCTCTTTTTCATATCTGTCAATACATGCCGCCATCTCATAAAGGGCGTCCGGCGTCAGCACATCATCATGGTCAAGAAGAGCCGCATAATCTCCTGTGGCATACATTAGTGCCTGATTCGTATTGGCGGAAATACCGGCATTCATCTTAAGACGCCTGTACATGATCCTCCGATCCCGATAGCTTTTTACGATTTGCTCTACCTGGTCAGTTAAAGACGCGTCGGCCAGGATCAGTTCAAAATTGTCGTAGGTCTGGTTTAAAACTGAATCTATCATGGCACGCAAATATTCTTCCCTGGTCTCAAAGGCCGGCACAAGGATACTGAACCTGATATGAAACCTCTTACTGTCTTCTATCTGCTCCCGAAGATCAAAATCTTTTAAGGGCTCATATGTGTAGCTATCCGCAATCTCTGTCTGTACCCTTTCCTTCATGGCATAATAAGCCTTACGGATTCCATTTTTCCTTATATACCGCAGTGTCTTTTTCAGATTACTGACTTTAACGATTTTTCCCATCTTACTCTCCACGTATATCCCTGGTAATTTCAGCGCAGGTTTCCTTAACCTAAGAATCGCCCTGACTAAAGCAGGACGATTCCAAATACGCTGGCACCTTTTGCCAGCAGCCTATGCCAAACTTAGAGATAAGACTTTAATGCTTCCGTAAGCTTTTCTACCTTATCCTGAGCATCCGAAAGGCTGCTTCCCTTTACGCCCATATAGAATTTAATCTTAGGCTCGGTTCCGGACGGACGTGCACAGCACCAGGAATTGTTGGTCAGTTCAAAGTAC
>USJG01000046.1 GCA_900554925.1 uncultured Lachnospiraceae bacterium | reverse complement strand
AAGCAGTGGGACAGCAAGGTACGATTTTGTCGGATCTTTTCTTTCGGGTAGGAGGAGCGATCAAAGAAGCTCCGGCCCAGGCAGATACCTGTATTGAAATCAATAATTCTCATGTGATCGGAGATAATTTCTGGGTATGGCGGGCGGATCATGGCGCGCAGGTGGGATGGAATTTAAATACTGCCAGAAACGGAATCGTGGTAAATGGCGATGATGTGACGATGTACGCCCTGATGGTGGAACACTTTATGGAATATCAGACTCTCTGGAGAGGCAATGGCGGTAAGGTGATCATGTATCAAAGTGAGATTCCTTATGACGTGCCGGCGCAAAGTGAATTTAAAAGCCATGACGGTACGGTAAACGGTTATGCATCCTATAAGGTAGAGGATGAGGTGGAAAGCCACGAGGCATGGGGAATTGGTATTTATTCCTTTAACAGGGATGCAGTGATAGAAATTTTCAGTGCCATGGAAGTGCCAAAAAAACCTGAGGTTAAGCTTCATAATGTATGCGCGGTTATGATTACGGGGAATCCGGGAATCAGTCATGTGGTCAATGAGGAGGGCGGCCCCTGTTATACTTCGGGAACCCGTCAGATTATTACGGAGTATCTAAAAAAATAACACCATATTAAAAAAAGGCCCATTTTATGAAAAATGGACCTTTTTTATAATAGGATTATAATGAATAAAATGCGCAGTGTGCGGGAAAAGGAGAAGATTATGGCTGGTTACGTATTTAAAGATGATATGGGGACATTTACTTTGAAAGAACCAGAGCAGACGGGCTACCTGTATTTTCCTATTGCAAGCGAGCAGGGGCTTAAAAGCTCAGTTACACCACTTCTTGGGGGAGATGCCAAAACCGATCAAAACCATTTTCTCATGCAGCCAGTTAGTGCGGAAGAGCTTCACAATAATAAGAGTACTCGTAATTTCTGGTGCAAAATAGAGGGAAAAGGAGTCTGGTCCGCCACTGGTGCCAGTGCTGATCAGACAGTAAAGAGAATGACTGGCCAGGCTGATAAGAGTGAATTGACTGCAGGGCTTATGTGGCATCAGATGAAAAGAGAGTCCAGGGAATTTGGCTTTACTTCTGAAATACTGAATTTTGTGCCAGCAGAGGATAATGTGGAAATCATGCAGGTATCCCTTAAAAACAGTGGGGAGGATACAATTACTTTAACTGCCTATGGCGCCATCCCTATTTATGGACGCAGCGCTGATAATATCAGGGATCACAGACACGTGACAAGCCTTCTTCACAGAGTAAGAACCACCCGGACAAGTGTCGTTGTGAAACCTACGCTTTCCTTTGATGAAAGAGGACATCAGCAAAATCACACGATTTATTACGTGTCCGGAGTAACAGGGGAAGGGAAAGCGCCGGAAGCCTTCTATCCCAGTGTAGATGATTTTATTGGAGAGGGCGGAAGCTATGACTGTCCCGGAGCTGTTTATAAAGAAATGGAAGGAGTAGGAGCAGGAGCCCGGATAGATGGCTATGAAGCAGTGGGAGCCATGCGTTTTGCCAAAGTAACGCTAAAGCCCGGAGAAAGCGCGGTTTATATTCTGCTTGCCGGCCTTTCAGAGGATGAGGAATGCTTCAAGAAAACTCTTACAGCCTATGGAAGCCAGGAGCTGGTGGCTAAGGCTTATGACAAAACCAGGAATTATTGGGAAAAGAAATTAAATGTGCGTTATCTGACCGGCGATCCTGAGTTTGATAATTTCATGTGCTGGGTAAGCTTTCAGCCTATGCTTCGCAGAATTTACGGCTGTTCCTTCCTGCCTCATCATGATTATGGAAAAGGCGGAAGAGGCTGGAGAGATTTATGGCAGGATTGTCTTGCACTTCTGATCATGAATCCTGAGGGCGTTAAAGAGATGCTGCTGGCTAATTTCGGCGGCGTAAGGATGGACGGAAGCAACGCAACGATTATTGGCGTAAAGCAAGGAGAGTTCATTGCGGATAGAAATAATATAACAAGAGTGTGGATGGATCATGGAGTGTGGCCTCTTATGACTACAGCGTTGTACATTGACCAGACAGGTGATCTTGCATTCCTGTTGAAGGAAAATACGTTTTTTAAGGATAAGCAGGCGGCAAGAGGAACACAGACAGATACCCTGTTTGAGGAAGGAGAAAAGCCTGTTCAGAAAGATGCCCAGGGAAGAGAATATTACGGTAGTGTCCTGGAACACCTTCTGGTACAGAATTTAACAAGCTTCTATGAGGTGGGCGAGCATAATCATATGAGACTGCGGGGAGCTGACTGGAATGACGCCCTTGATATGGCTCCTGAGCGAGGCGAAAGCGTAGCATTTACAGCCGCTTATGCAGGCAATCTGGAAACACTGGCAGAGCTGATAGACAGCCTTAGCAAAGAAAGAAATCTTCAGTCAGTGGAAGTGGCCAGGGAGATGGAGCCTTTGTTTGCAGATGATAAAGAGTTGTATGACAGCATTGAAAAGAAGAACGAACTGCTTGCCTCTTATTGCGATTCCTGTAAACATGTGATTTCAGGTAAGAAAGCGTATCTTCCGGCAGGGAAGGTGGCAGAAAGCTTAAGATCCAAGGCAGTATGGCTGAAAGAGCATATTCGTAAGACCGAGTGGATCAAAGATGGGGAAGATGGCTGGTTTAACAGCTACTATGATAATCATGGCAGGGCGGTCGAGGGCCTTACTGGTAGTGGCGCCCGGATGATGCTGACCGGCCAGGTATTTGCCATCATGTCCGGCACAGCCGAAGAAAAACAGGTTGCCGGAATCGTAAACAGCGCAGATAAATATCTTTATAAGAAGGAAGCAGGCGGCTATCGCCTTAATACCGATTTTGGCGAAGTGAAGATGGATTTGGGAAGAATGTTCGGGTTTGCATACGGACAGAAGGAAAATGGCGCGGTATTCTCCCATATGACTACAATGTTTGCTAATGCGCTCTATAAGAGAGGATTTGTAAAGGAAGGATATAAGGCATTACATACATTGTTCAGGCAGGCCTCAGATTTTGAAGTCAGCCGTATATATCCCGGTATTCCTGAATATTTCGATGGAAAAGGAAGAGGTATGTATCACTATCTGACAGGAGCTGCCAGTTGGTATATGATGACAGTTATTAATGAGATGTTCGGTGTGAAAGGGCATCTGGGCGCCCTGTGTCTGGAACCCAGGCTTTTGGCACAGCAGTTTGATGCTTCCGGCCATGCCAGGTTAAATCTCTGGTTTAACCGTCGTCACTGGAATATCATCTATGTAAATCCTGCTCATAAAAATTACGGTGATTACAGAATAGGTGATGTTTATCTTGATGGGGAGAAGATTGCCATGAAGGGAAACACAGCGGTCAGCGCCGATGAGATTAAGGACATGGATGAAACATTGCAGCATGAAATTGTTGTGGAATTAGTTTAAGGAGGAGCTTATGGAAAAAGTAACTTTTACAATAAAAAATTATGAGAAAAAAGCACCTTTTGCAGGATTCCTTCCTGGGCTTGCGGGAGTACACGGCACACCCATCTGGTGTTATTATGTAAACCGGGGACAGTGTATTTCAAGCTTTGGAGTAGAGGATAAGGATCATGCGATCATGGAATTTTTCCCGGCCCATCAGGCTTATCAAAATACGTCCCTTAACGGTTTCCGTACCTTTGTAAAAAAGGATGGCGCCTATCTGGAGCTATTCAGGAATGAGTCTGCCACAAAGAAAATGCACGTGGAGATGAATGGCCTTTCAATTGAAGAGCAGGACGAGAAAAACAGTCTTCACACAGTGGTGGATTATTTTACTCTGCCCGGCGAAAAAACAGGCGCTTTAGTAAGAAAGCTTTCTATTAAAAATACCGCGAAAGAAAAAGTGAAACTTCAGATTCTGGATGGTATGCCGGCGCTGATTCCTTATGGTGTGGATATGGCTAACTTAAAGGAAATGGGGCAGACCGTTATGGCATGGATGCAGGCGGAAGATGTAGAGAGCAGGACTCCTTACTTCAGAGCAAGGGCAAGTATTGTAGATACAGCTGCCGTAACGCCGGTTCTGGGTGGAAATTATGGCTTTGCCTGTGATGAGCAGGGAAATAAAAAGCAGGTAATTGCAGATCCTTCTTTAGTATTTGGCTATGACTGTTCCATGGATATTGCAGTGGGATTTAAAGAGAAAGCATTTGCAGATCTGCTATCGGAAGAGCAGGTCACTGCCAATCAGTATCCCTGCTGCTTTTTTGCAGAGGAGAAGGAGCTTTCAGAAGGAGAAAGCCTGGTATTGTATGAGATGATCGGTCAGGTTTCATCCAGGGCTTTGCTTGACAGACTTCTTAAAACTAAGATGGACGCAGCTTATTTTGAGGAAAAGAAAGCAGAAGCAGCTAAGCTTCCGGAGGAACTGTGCAGTGTAATTGAGACGAAAACAGCATCCCCTGATTTTGACGCTTACAGTGCTTATACTTATATGGACAACGTGCTTCGGGGAGGGTATCCGATCAGGCTTCCCGGCGGGAAAATCTTTCATGTATATTCCAGAAAGCATGGAGATTTAGAGAGGGATTACAATTATTTCCGTATGCTGCCTGAATTTTATTCCCAGGGGAATGGAAATTTCAGGGATGTCAATCAGAATAGAAGGTGCGAGCCCTTCTTCACTCCTTATGTGGGGGCCGAAAGCATTGTAAAATTTTACAGTCTTATTCAGATCGACGGATATAATCCTCTTGCCGTTGAAAAGGTAACTTACACGCTTTCTGAGGAAAAAGCAGCGGATATCTTTGATCTGTTGTCGCAGGAAAAGAAAGAGGAGCTGCTTGCCTTTCTTGCAAAACCCTTTACACCGGGGGCTTTCTTTGCAAAGCTGGATGAAATAGGCATAGAGGATGTGAATGAGGAGGAAGAATATTTTGCGAAGGTGATGGAGCAGGCTAAAGATGCCATTAACGCAGACTTCGGTGAAGGCTACTGGAGTGATCACTGGACCTACAATCTGGATCTGATCGAGGTTTACTTAAGTGTATTCCCTGAGAAGGAGGAGGAGCTTCTTTTCCATACGCCCATTACTTATTACAGAACCCAGGTGCCGATCCTTCCCAGAAGGAAGCGTTACGTAAAGACAGAAAACGGAATCAGGCAGTATCATTTCCTTGATGAGAGTAAAAAGCTTAATGGCGAAGAAAAGCTTTTGAAGGATATGTTTGGCAAGGGTAAGGTTGTAGAATCTACTCTGATTGAAAAATTAATCGTACTTTGTACTACGAAATATGCCGCATTGGACGTCTATGCAATGGGAGTGGAGATGGAAGGCGGAAAGCCCGGATGGTACGACGCATTAAACGGAATGCCGGGTCTTTTCGGTTCCTCCATGGCAGAAACCTGTGAGCTTTCCAGAATGCTTGCATATACCATCAATATTTTAAAGAAATACGAAGCAAACGTGGAGCTTCTGGCAGAAGTTGCGCTTCTTGTGCGCCAGATGGAAGAAATTACCTTTAAGTGTATGAATGATATTATGAGGGATAATGAGCTTTTAGAGTTCTGGAATAGCAGAAATGATGTAAAGGAAAGCTACTGGGAAAAGACCTTTCATGGTATCAGCGGTGCAAGAGAAGAAGTTGGGGCAAAGGAACTGATTGACGCACTTATGCATATGCAGGCAGTGGTAACACACGGAATCAGAAAGGCATGTGCTATGGAAAACGGCGTATGTCCTACCTATTTTACTTATGAAGTAAAGGAATTTACTGAAGATGAAGATGGAATTTACCCTGAACGCTTTGAAGTGAAGATGGTTCCCCTGTTCCTGGAAGGACCGGTACGCTTCCTGAAACTGGATAACGATATGGAAGTGAAAAAATCCCTTTATGAACAGGTAAAGAGCAGTGATCTTTATGATGAGAAATTACAAATGTATAAAGTAAATGCTTCTTTAAAGGAAGCCTCCTATGAGCTGGGAAGGGCCAAGGCATTTACTCCCGGATGGCTGGAAAATGAATCCATCTGGCTTCATATGGAATACAAGTATCTCTTAGAGCTTCTCAAGTCCGGAATGTACAGTGAATTTGCGCAGGATTTCCATAAGGCGGCAATTCCTTTCCAGGATCCCGAAGTGTATGGCAGAAGTATTTATGAAAACTCATCCTTCCTGGCAAGCTCCAAAAACCCTAATCCGGCTTATCACGGACAGGGATTTGTAGCGAGACTTTCCGGCTCTACTGTGGAATTTCTGCAGATGTGGATGCTTATGATGTTCGGAAACCTGTTCTCCTATAAAAATGGAGAACTTACAGCCAGCTTTTTGCCGGTGCTTCCCGAATATCTGGTAGGAGAGGAAAAACGTGTGGAGGCAATGCTCCTTGGGCAGACGAAAGTTATTTATGAAATGGAAGAGACAAGGGATTATTTCCCTGGAAATTACCAGGTTGCTTCTCTTGAACTTGTTTATAAAGATGGTAGTATTTTTAAAACTGCCCAGAATGTTCTTAGCGGAACAACAGCGGAGGATGTAAGAAGCGGAAAAATAAGACAGATTCATGTACAGCTTTCTTAGGAAAAAATACAGATGGTGTTGAAATTTTAGCATTTTTAACAAATGAAGTGAAAATATTCAATTTTGACTGTACGCTTTGTAAAAAAATAACACCTTTTTAAAAAAAGAGTAATTATATCAGTACAAGTCAGCAAGTATAATGAACTTACAAACAGGGGAACAACATATTGTTCCTGAAAAAATAGGAGGATAGGTTATGAAATTTAAAAAGTTAACAGCATTATTGTTAGCAGGCATTATGACTCTTTCATTAGCAGCTTGTGGAAGCAGCGATGATGGAAGCGCAACCGAAAGTACTTCCACAACAGAAAGTACTGAAGTGGCTGACGATAGTGCACAGGAAAGTGCTGGCGAAGAGACAGCAAGCGGAGAACTCAGTGGAAAATTAACAGTTTGGACATTGGCAGCTGACCTTGAGCAGTTTGCAGACAAGTTTGCAGAAGTAAATCCTGGTGTTGAGATGGAAGTTGTAGTTATCGCGCCTGGCGATTATCCTACCAAGGTTGAAACAGCTCTCCTTGGCGGTGACAGCAGCGTTGATATTATTGTAGGTGAGCCTAAGATGCTTCAGTCCATGTATGAAGCAGGCTTCTTTGCAAACCTGGACGATTTTGGCGCTAAGGATTATGAAGGACAGATCGTTGATTACGTTTGGGAAGTAGGTCAGGATGACGAAGGCATCCAGAGAGCAATTTCCTATCAGATTACCCCTATCGGCATGTACTACAGAAGAGATATTGCTGATAAGGTATTTGGTTATTCCGATCCTGAATCTGTTGGCAAGCTGTTTGCTGACTATGATACTATTGTTGAAACCGCTAAGACTTTAAAGGATGCAGGCTACAGAATTTTTGCTTCTGATGCTGAGGTACAGCACTTCAAAGGTCAGAGCTCATGGGTTGTTGACGGCAAGTTAAATGTTGACCAGCAGAGATATGATTTTATGGATCTGGCTGTTGAATTATATACACAGGATTTAACAGCTTACGCTGCACAGTGGACAGCACCCTGGTATCAGGCTATGAGCGGCCCTGTTCCGATTCTGAATGCAGATGTTATGTGGGGTGACTGGACAGAAGATGAAAATGGTGAAGCAGCACTGGATGTTTGGGATGCTGAAAACTTCAACGCTAACGTTGATAAGTATTCTGACGAGACAGCAGAAGTATTTGCATTCGGACTTCCTGCTTGGGGCGTACTTACCTTAAGAGACAACGTAGGTGACACTGCAGGACTTTGGGGTGTATGTTCTGGCCCTGACTATGGATATGATGGCGGTACTTATATTGGTATTAGCGATCTTTCTGAGAACAAAGAGCTTGCATGGGAATTTGTTAAGTTCTGTACACTGAATGAAGAGACTGCTGACTGGTGGATCGAGGCATCTCAGGGTGACACCGTTTCCCTGATTTCCGCACTTGAAAAGCATGCAGAAGATGCTAATGAAACTTATGGCGGACAGCAGCTTTACAAGTTCTGGTTAGAGCAGGCAGAAGGTATCAACTTATCTAATGTAACTGAGTATGATACAGCAATTGACGCAGCATGGTCAAATGCAATCAGTGCTGTTAAGACAGGTGAAAAGGGCAAGGAAGAAGCAATTGAAGGATTCTATGACGAAGTAGCTGCTACTTATCCTGATCTTATAATTGAAAGATAAAAAATATAATAGAAAATAAAAGATTTGGAGTGAGGGGCTAATAACCCTTCACTCTGATTTGAGGTAATTTCCTTGATTATTCATTAATAGCCATCAATGGAGGTAATGCATATGGTAGAGAGTAATGCCGTGACAAAAACAAGAAAAAAAAGAAATTATAATAACATGGCTTATTTGTTTGTACTGCCTTTTGTTGTAGTATTTCTTATTTTCAGCGTGTACCCTGTTTTCCGTACGCTGCAGCTTTCCTTTGCCAGTTATAAAGGATTTGGAGATATCGATTACATAGGTTTCAGAAATTACGTACGCGTACTGCAGGATAAGTACTTCTGGACTGCCTTGTTAAATACGGTAAAAATCTGGGGTGTAAATATTGTTTTGCAGCTTGCAATGGCTTTCCTGCTGACAATTGTATTCAGCGATATCAAGTATAAGATAAAAGGCCTTGGATTTTTCAGAGCGGTATATTATCTGCCTAATATTATTGCAGCTACTTCTGTTGCTTTTTTGTTTAAGACATTGTTAGACTGGAGATATGGTACCATTAACCAGATTTTGGCTAAATTTGGTATTGACCAGCCCATTAACTGGCTGGGACAGCCGGTAACTGCCAGATTGTCAATCTCCTTAATTCAGACATGGATGTGGTTTGGCAATTCTTTCATCATGCTGATGGCGGGAGTACAGGGCATTAATAAGGATTATTTTGAAGCAGCGTCTATTGATGGAGCAGGACGTTGGAAGACCTTTTTCTATATTACGCTTCCTCTGCTTCGCCCGATTCTCTTATATGTAACAATTACATCACTGATTGGTGGTATTCAGATGTTTGACCTTCCGTTCCTGATCGGTACGGTAAACGGAGAGCCTCTTGGCGCTACCCAGACTGCAATTATGTATTTGTATAAATTTGGATTTGCAACCAGACCCAAACAGGTTGGTTATGCTTCTGCAATTGCATATATCCTGTTCCTTATGATATTGATCATATCTGTAATACAGTTCAAAGTCATGAATAAGAAGGAGGACTAGAATATGGCAACGAAGATTAAAAAGGGTATCTTATATCTGTTGTTAATTTTACTGGCTGTCATTTGCATGGTTCCTTTCCTGCTTATGTTGGTCAACGCTACCAGGAGCGGAAGAGAGATTATGACCTCCTTTACCTTAATTCCTGGTGACAGCCTTAAGGATAACTGGAACGCGGTATTTGGTTTCTTTAACCTGTTTTTGGGTTTGTGGAACAGCTTTAAGATTGCAGTTCCCGCAACAATTTTAACTTCATATTTTTCAGCACTGACTGCATATGCATTGGCAGTGTACAAATTTAAAGGGAAAAATGTTATTTTTTACACCATTGTTATCTTTATGATGATCCCGGGACAGCTTAGTCTTATTGGTTTCTACAACCTGATTTCCGGAATGAAGCTGATTGACTCTTATATACCGCTTATTATCCCTGCAATTGCAGCGCCTGGTACCGTGTTTTTCTTAAAACAGTATCTGGAATCTGTTCTGCCTATGTCATTATTAGAGGCAGCCAGAATAGACGGCGCAAGGGAAATCAGTATTTTCCATAAGATTGTATTTCCGATTATGGTACCTGGCGTAGCTACTATGGCAATTGGCGGATTTATTGGCAACTGGAATGCATATCTGATTCCGCTGCTTCTGTTAAATACGCCTAAGAAGTTTACATTGCCTGTAATGATCGCTTCACTGAATGCTTCTAAGGATATTGGTACGAACCAGGGTGCTATTTATATGGCCCTTGCAGTTTCAATCGTTCCTATTCTGATTGTATTCTGCTTCTGCTCTAAGTACATTATCAGCAGTATTTCAGCAGGCAGCGTAAAAGAATAATATGGCATAATATAATATTAGAGTTTAGCTCAGAGTGTGAACCGCTTTTTTGTCTCAGGACAAAGAAGCGGTTTTTATGTTGTATCGAAAAAAGTTGCGAAAAAAGCTGCGGTTCTTGCGCTTACTTATGATTTTTGATATGATAAATGAGAAAAGACAAGGACAGTATTGTAAAGGAAAAGCTGTATTAAGGATTTTATTTATGGGGAATATGAGAATAAAACAACATAATAAAATAATAAGGGGATGGGTGGCTAAAACCGCTCTTTTTTTAGGAATATTGTTTTTGGTTTGTGCCTGCGGCAGGAAGGAGTATGAAGGGGACGATACGGAAGGAATTGCCGGAAATGAACCCGTTACTTTGGACTGGTATATTAATTTTACCTGGTATGCTTCGCCCTGGGGAGGGAATGCGGTATCGGAAAAGATCACGGGGGATACAGGGATCAGCATTAATTTTATTACCCCTAAGGGCAGCGAGGAGGAAAAGTTTAACGCATTGATGTCCTCCGATTCTCTGCCTGATATTATAACGCTTGGATGGTGGGAAAATCAGGTAGATGAAATGATAAGCAAAGACATGGTGTATGCCTTAAATGAACTGGCAGATAAATATGACGCCTGTTTTTGGGAGGCAGCAAATCCTGAGATCGTTTCCTGGTATACCAGGGAGGATGGAAACCTTTATTGCTACCCTAATTCTTCCTATACACCTTCTGATTATGAGAAGTATGGAAATATTGCTTCCAATCAGACTTTTCTGGTCAGAAAAGATATTTATGAGGCATTGGGATGTCCTGACATGACCACACCGGAAGGGTTTACCAATGCGGTAAAGGCAGCAGCGCAGCTGTATCCGGAGGTGGACGGGTATCCACTGATACCAATAGGAGCCCATGTTTTTGACAGTACCGGCTGTGTCTCTTTTGATCAGTATTTGCAGAATTTTCTTGCAATACCCTATGAGAAAAATGGAAAATATTATGACAGATATACGGATCCTGAATATATCAGATGGCTGAAAACTTTCAGAAAGCTTGGGCAGGAAGGTTATCTTAAGGAGGATATTTTTATAGATCAGCGTACTCAGATGGAGGAAAAGCTGGCAAGAGGACAATACTTCTGCATGATCTATCAGAGGACAGATTTGTCGGATCAGCAAATTGAGCTTTATAACAAAAACCCCGATATGATTTATATGGCAGTGGATGGACCTAAGAATGCGGCGGGGGACGATCACATACTTCCGGGGGGAGGCATTAACGGATGGACAGTGACATTTATATCCAAAAACTGCAGGTATCCGGACAGGGCAATCAAGCTTTTTTCTTATTTAATAAGTGATGAAGGACAGATGGCCACATATCTTGGTGTGGAGGGAGTTACTTATGATATGGTAGAGGGCAAACCGGTTGTCAGGGAAGAAGTAAGGAAGCTTATGAACAGTGACCGGGAAGCTTACAATAAGAAATATGGGGCAGATAACACTTATTGGATGTTTCAGAATAATGCCAGGCAGCTGGAATGGAGGCATGATTATGAACCTCCCAATGGACAACTGGAGGAATGGACATTTCCATACAGCCATTATATGGCACAATATGAGATCAGTTTTGACAGAAATTCAGAGGCAGGCAGTGCGGATGTAAATATTAAAAAGCTGTGGAGCAAAACTCTTCCCCAGCTGCTGCTTGCGTCTACCGAAGAAGAATTTGACCGCATATTTGATGAATTTGTAAAAGAGCGTGAAAAATTGGGATTTGAGCTGGTAGTAGAGGAAAGTACCAGGCAGATGGAATACAATAAGGAAAAACTGGGGCTTTCGTAAGAATTACAGGGGAGAAATATGAGAGGGATAAAAGGCTGGTTTAAGGGACTGAGATTAAACAATAAATTTACAATTATCTGTCTGATCTTTGTTATGATCCCCATGATTGTTTTGGCGGCATGGATGTTCTGGAATATTGAGGACAACCTGATTAAGGAAAAGTTTAATGCTATGAATTATAAAATGAACATAGCTTATGCGCAGATAATAAAGAATGTGGATACAATCAATATGTCTACGCAGTTTTTCTTAAGCGATCAGGAGCTTAGGGATTTTCTCATTGCTGAAAAAAGCGGAAATACGTATACCCCGGAAGAATTAATAGAGTTTTACAGTACAGAAGTAGCTTCTCTGGAACGAATGATCAATAATAATACCTATCTTTACCAGATCAGGGTATATGTGGACAGTGATGATATGCAGGAAATGATGCCTGTTATTTACCGGAAGGAGAGGATGAAAAAGCTGTCTTTTTATCAGGAGGATCTGTCTTACGACTGGAAATATGGATACCAGGATAATTTGTTTCCTTCTTATGGGCAGTTTTCGAAAGGACGGGAGATATTATCTCTTCTGACGAGCATGGAATCCTATGGACAGGGGGAAATAGGTGTTCTTGAAGTGTCCATGTACATGGACACTATGTTTCCTATGGTGTATGAATCTAATGAAGCTGAGTGGGGATGCTTTGCGGACAGTGAAGGGAATTTCTATTTTGCGGACGGGTTCGATACGAAATTTAATCAGAAGCTGATGAGCGATATTGTGGTAGATAATCAGGAGGATGAGGACGGGGAAGGCATTTATTTTTATGAGAAAGAAGGCAGGCATCTGGTTGTTGGTTATCAGAGGATTAAAGAGCTTAATGGGATGCTGCTATATGTTATTGACATAGATCAGGATTTGAAGGCGATTCATATTCAACGCATCAGTGCGGTTTTAATTGGAATTTTTGTGGTAATTCTGCTTACTGTTGTAGTTAACCGGATGGTAAATGGAATGCTGGGCCAGTTTTACGGCATTTTGCACTCCATAAAAGAAGTAGAAAAAGGCGATTTAAATGTTGTCATCGAAAACTGCGGTACCGATGAAATGGGAGAACTGGGAAATCAGATCAATAAGATGCTGTGCAGCATCAAGCAGCTTACCACAGATAATTTAAATCATGAATTATTGGTAAAAAATACGGAAATCAGGGCGCTTCAAAATCAGATCAACGCTCATTTCATTTATAATGTACTTGAATCCATCAAAATGATGGCTGAAATTAAAGAAGATTATGATATTTCTGATGCGATCACGTCTCTTGGAAAGCTATTGCGTTATAGTATGAAGTGGGGGGCCAGAAATGTAACTGTTGCGGAAGAATTAGAATATATAAGAAATTATTTAAAGCTGATCAATTTAAGATTCGATTATGAAATATATTTATCTGTTAATTTGCCTGAGATTATTTTGAAACAGGCAATCCCCAAAATGTCCCTTCAGCCAATTGTGGAAAATGCAATCTATCATGGGATTGAACAGATGGCAGAGGATACCAATATTTATATTAAGGGAATTGTGGATGGCGATGATTGTGTTATTGAAATCACAGATGCGGGCAAAGGCATGAGTGAGAAAGAGGTAAAGGACCTATACAAAAAAATCAACGGAGAAATGGAAGCTTCCGGTGGTTCAGGCAATGGAATCGGCCTTAAAAATGTACAGGATCGTATTAAAATGAATTTTGGGGAGAATTATGGGATAGAGATTGCATCAAAATTGGGATGCTATACTAAGATCATGGTACGCATTCCAATGGAAAATGGAGAAGGCTTATAGGAAGCAGGAGGAAGAAATGCATACATTGCTGATTGTTGAAGATGAAAAGATGATACGACAGGGGATAAAGTCCATGATACAAAGAAGCGGTGTGCCGGTGGATAATATTCTGGAATGCAACAATGGAGAAGCGGCCCTTGAAATTTTGAAGATGCAGCAGGTGGATGTAATGTTTACGGATATCCGTATGCCTAAAATGGATGGAATTACACTGGTGAAGGCTATGCAGGAACTGCCCAATGTGCCCCTTACAGTGGCGGTAAGCGGTTATGATGATTTTTCTTATGCGGTGGAAATGATGCGTATGGGAGTGAGGGAATATATTTTAAAGCCTGTGGACAGAGAAAAGATCAGGGAAGTTCTTGAAAAATTAAATTCAGAAATTTTGTATGACTGTTATAATACTTTCTATCACCCAGGTAATATGATATTAACAATTGTCGGCAATGTCAAACCTGAAGAAACTATTGATTTTGTTCGAAAATATTATAGTAATAAACGCTATAGTAAGTTAGATAAG
>USJG01000045.1 GCA_900554925.1 uncultured Lachnospiraceae bacterium | reverse complement strand
GACCTTCAGCTAAGTTATCTTACGCAAGGGTTTCTGTTCAGAAAGCATGTTTCGTGTTAGATGCTATCAGAGGCAAAGATGTGGAAACTGCGCTGGGTATTTTAGAGTACAATCCCAGATATGCTTCCAGCGTTATCAAGAAATTACTGGAGTCCGCCCGTGCGAATGCTGAGTATTTGTACAGCCAGGACCCTGCAAAGTATCCGAATCCGGAACACCTTTACATTGTAGAATGTTATGCAGATAAAGGACCTACAATGAAGAGAGTAAGACCGAGAGCACAGGGCAGAGCTTACAGGATCGAGAAGAGAATGAGCCATATCACAATTGTGCTGGATGAAAGATAGAAAGAAAGGAGCAAAGTTATTTTATGGGACAGAAAGTTAATCCTCATGGCTTA
Source organism: uncultured Lachnospiraceae bacterium (assembly GCA_900554925.1). Taxonomy (GTDB): domain Bacteria; phylum Bacillota; class Clostridia; order Lachnospirales; family Lachnospiraceae; genus Suilimivivens. Next base: position 14,296 of record USJG01000045.1, on the reverse strand, counting down.
AGAGTCGGTGTTATTAAGGATTGGGATTCTAAATGGTATGCAGAAGCAGAATTTTCTGATTTCCTTGTAGAAGACTACAATATCAGAAAATTCCTTAAGAAGAAATTATACAGTGCCGGTGTTTCCAAGATTGAGATTGAAAGAGCAGCAGGCAGAGTAAAGGTTATCATCTATACAGCTAAGCCTGGTGTAGTGATCGGCAAGGGCGGTGCTGAAATCGAAGTGACCAAGAAAGAGCTTTCCAAGTTGACAGGAAAGAAAGTATTAGTAGATATCAAAGAGATCAAGAGACCTGACAGAGATGCACAGCTTGTTGCAGAAAATATTGCTCAGCAGCTTGAAAACCGTGTTTCCTTCAGACGTGCTATGAAATCCTGCATGGGCAGAACCATGAAGGCAGGCGCGCTTGGTATCAAGACATCTGTCTCCGGACGTCTGGGCGGTGCAGATATGGCCCGTACAGAGTTCTACAGCGAGGGTACGATTCCTCTTCAGACTCTGCGTGCCGATATTGATTATGGCTTCGCAGAAGCTGATACAACCTATGGTAAAGTAGGCGTTAAGGTATGGATTTACAAGGGTGAAGTACTTCCTACTAAGAAAAATGAAGAAAAGACTGTGCAGGAAGGGAGCGATAAATAATGTTAATGCCAAAAAGAGTTAAACGTCGTAAACAGTTCCGTGGCACCATGAGAGGAAAAGCAACTCGTGGCAACACTATTACTTACGGTGAATACGGTATTGTTGCAACAGAACCATGTTGGATTAAATCAAACCAGATTGAAGCAGCCCGTGTTGCCATGACTCGTTATATCAAGCGTGGCGGTAAAGTCTGGATCAAGATTTTCCCCGACAAACCAGTAACAGCAAAACCCGCAGAAACACGTATGGGTTCCGGTAAAGGTGCATTGGAATACTGGGTAGCAGTTGTTAAGCCCGGACGTGTAATGTTTGAAATCGCAGGAGTTCCCGAAGAAATCGCAAAAGAAGCTTTGCGTCTTGCAACTCATAAGCTTCCTTGCAAATGCAAGATCGTTTCTAAGGCAGACTTGGAAGGTGGTGCATCAAATGAAAACTAACAAGTATGTAGAAGAATTACAGGCAAAAACAGCTGAGGCACTGGCGCAGGACTTAGTGGCAGCTAAAAAAGAACTTTTCAATTTGAGATTCCAGAATGCAACTAACCAGCTGGATAATACCGCAAGAATTAAAGAGGTTAGAAAGAATATCGCAAGAATCCAGACAGTAATTACCATGAAGCAGAAAGAAGCGTAAGCCTGATTTAAATGTTGCAGGAATGTCAAAGAAAGGAGACTAAAAGTCGTGGAAGAAAGAAATTTAAGAAAAACACGTACCGGTAAAGTTATCAGTGATAAAATGGATAAGACAATCGTTGTTGCAATCGAAGAGCACGTTAAGCATCCGCTTTACAAAAAAGTCGTTAAGAATACTTACAAGCTGAAAGCTCATGACGAAAACAACGAATGCGGTATCGGCGATACAGTAAAAGTGATGGAAACAAGACCTTTATCAAAGGATAAGAGATGGAGACTTGTAGAAATCGTAGAAAAGGCTAAATAGCATTGATCTTTGATCAAGTTTAAAAGATTTGGAAGGAGAATTAGCATGATTCAACAGGAAAGCAGACTGAAAGTCGCTGACAATACAGGTGCAAAAGAAATCCTTTGCATCAGAGTTATGGGTGGTTCCACAAGAAGATATGCAAATATCGGCGATGTGATCGTTGCTACGGTTAAAGATGCAACACCAGGCGGCGTTGTAAAAAAAGGTGACGTTGTTAAGGCTGTAGTTGTTCGTTCCGTCAAGGGTGCACGTCGTAAAGATGGTTCTTATATTAAATTTGATGAAAATGCTGCTGTTATCATTAAAGATGATAAGACTCCCAGAGGAACACGTATTTTTGGACCGGTAGCAAGAGAGCTTCGTGAAAAACAGTTTATGAAAATTGTTTCCCTGGCTCCCGAAGTATTATAGGAGGTGCGCGGCATGGCAACTTTAAAGATTAAAAAGGGCGATACAGTTAAGGTAATCGCCGGCAAGGATAAAGGAACAGAAGGAAAGGTAATTTCTGTTGACGCTAAAAACCATAAGGTTATCGTGGAAGGCGCCAATATGGTTACTAAGCACACAAAACCTTCAGCAGCTAACCAGAATGGTGGAATTATTCAAAAAGAAGCTCCCCTTGATATTTCAAACGTAATGTACGTTCATAAGGGCCAGCCTACAAGAGTTGGTTTTAAGATCGAGAACGACAAGAAAGTACGTTTTGCAAAATCAACAGGTGAAGTAATTGATTAATTCTAGGAAAGGAGAACTGGAAGCGTGAGCAGACTTAAAACTATGTATAATGACGAGATCGTAGATGCTATGATCAAAAAGTTCGGATATAAAAATGTTATGGAAGTGCCGAAGCTTGACAAGATTGTTATCAACATGGGTGTTGGTGAAGCAAAAGACAATGCAAAAGTATTGGAATCTGCTGTGAAAGACCTTGAGACGATCGCCGGACAGAAAGCGGTGCTTACCAAAGCTAAAAAGTCAGTTGCTAACTTCAAGATCAGAGAAGGCATGGCTATTGGCTGTAAAGTTACCTTACGTGGGGAGAAGATGTACGATTTTCTCGATCGTCTTGTAAATCTGGCACTGCCCCGTGTACGTGACTTCAGAGGTGTAAATCCCAACGCATTTGACGGAAGAGGTAATTATTCACTGGGTATCAAAGAACAGCTTATTTTCCCTGAAATCGAATATGATAAGATCGACAAAGTAAGAGGAATGGACGTTATCTTTGTTACAACAGCAAAGACTGATGAAGAAGCACGTGAATTATTAAGATTATTTAATATGCCATTTGCTAAATAGAAGGAGGTAAATTCATGGCTAAAACATCAATGAAGATTAAACAGCAGCGTAAACCTAAATTTTCTACAAGAGAATATACTCGTTGCAAGGTTTGTGGACGTCCGCATGCTGTCCTTAGAAAATACGGAATCTGCAGAATTTGCTTCCGTGAGTTAGCCTATAAGGGCCAGATTCCCGGTGTGAAGAAAGCAAGTTGGTAGGAAAACATTGGCCTATGGTCAAGTTTAGAACATTAAAGCAGGAGGAAATAAAATGACAATGAGCGATCCTATTGCAGATATGCTTACAAGAATCCGTAATGCAAATACTGCAAAACATGATACAGTAGACGTTCCCTCTTCCAAAATGAAGCTGGCTATTGCTGACATTCTTCTGGAAGAAGGCTATATTAAGAAATATGATCTGATCGACGAAGGAAACTTTAAGACAATCCGCATTACATTAAAATACGGTGCGGACAGGAACGAAAAGGTTATCAGCGGTTTAAAGAGAATTTCCAAGCCTGGTCTTCGTATTTACGCAGGCAAGGAGGATCTGCCCAGAGTTCTTGGAGGACTTGGTATTGCAATCATTTCCACAAACCAGGGCGTTGTAACTGATAAGAAGGCAAGAGAATTACAGGTAGGCGGCGAAGTGCTCGCATATGTGTGGTAAGGTAGCTATAGTTTTAGAAATATCTTAAAATTTTATAGGAGGTACGGGCATGTCACGTATAGGAAGAATGCCAATCGCAATTCCTGCAGGCGTAACTGTAGAGGTTGCAGAAAATAATAAAGTGACTGTAAAAGGTCCTAAAGGAACACTGGAAAGAGTGCTTCCGGCAGAAATGGAAATTAAGGTTGAGGGAGCGGAGGTTATCGTTTCAAGACCCAATGATTTAAAGAAAATGAAATCTTTGCATGGCCTTACAAGAACACTGATCCATAATATGGTAGTTGGTGTTACAGAAGGATATGAAAAGAAACTGGAAGTAAATGGTGTTGGTTACAGAGCAGCAAAGTCTGGCAATAAGTTAACCTTATCTTTAGGATATTCCCACCCTGTTGAGATGATCGACCCCGAAGGTATTGAAACAGTACTGGATGGCCAGAACATCATCATTGTAAAGGGTATTGATAAAGAAAAAGTTGGCCAATTCGCAGCTGAAATCAGAGATAAGAGAAGACCTGAGCCTTACAAGGGCAAAGGTATCAAGTATGCTGATGAAGTGATCAGACGTAAAGTTGGTAAGACTGGTAAGAAATAGATAAGGAGAGTGTAAAGATGGTTAGTAAAGAGTCAAGACAAAAAGTTCGTGTTAAAAAGCACATGAAAATACGTAACCGCTTCAGCGGTACAGCTGAAAGACCTCGTCTTGCAGTATTCAGAAGCAATAATCATATGTATGCTCAAATTATTGACGATACAGCTCAAAATACTTTAGTTGCAGCTTCTACTGTTGAAAAAGAAGTGAAGGCTGAGCTGGAAAAGACCAATAACGTTGATGCAGCAGCATACTTGGGAACAGTTATTGCCAAGAGAGCAATTGAAAAAGGTATTGATACCGTAGTCTTTGACAGAGGCGGCTTTATATACCAGGGTAAGATCGCAGCATTAGCTGATGCAGCCAGAGAAGCTGGCCTTAAATTCTAGGAAGGGAGAAACTTAACATGAGACATACAATCATCGATGTCAGCGGCATGGAATTGACAGAAAAAGTAGTTTCCATCAAGCGAGTAACCAAGGTTGTTAAGGGTGGCCGTAATATGCGTTTTACAGCTCTGGTAGTAGTAGGAGATATGAATGGCCATGTAGGCGCTGGCCTTGGAAAGGCAACAGAAATTCCTGAAGCGATCCGTAAAGGCAAAGAGGATGCGATCAAGAATATGGTTTCCGTTGCAACTGACGAGAATAAGAGTATTACACATGATTTTACAGGGAAATTCGGTTCCGCTTCCGTTCTTTTGAAGAAAGCTCCCGAAGGTACAGGTATCATCGCAGGCGGTCCTGCGCGTATCGTATGTGAGCTGGCAGGCATTAAGAATATCCGTACAAAATCACTTGGTTCCAATAATAAACAGAACGTTGTACTTGCAACGATCGCAGGCTTAAGTGCGCTTAAGACACCTGAAGAAGTAGCTAAGAAACGTGGCAAATCTCTTGAAGAAGTTATGGCGTAGGAGGGGATAAGAAGATGGCAGAAAAAATGTTAAAGATTACTTTAGTAAAATCTCCTATCGGCGCAGTTCCCAAGCATAAAGCTACGGTAGAAGCCATGGGACTTAAGAAGCTGAATAAGACCATCGTACTGCCCGATAATGCAGCTACAAGAGGTCAGATACAACAGATCAGACATTTAGTTAAAGTTGAAGAAGTTTAAAAGATAAGGAGGTGTCACAATGGAATTATCAAATTTAAGACCTGCGGAAGGTTCTAAGCACAGTGATAATTTTAGAAGAGGTCGTGGACACGGTTCAGGAAACGGCAAGACAGCTGGTAAAGGTCATAAAGGTCAGAAAGCCCGTTCAGGTGCACCCAGACCAGGCTTTGAAGGTGGTCAGATGCCTTTATACAGAAGAATTCCTAAGAGAGGTTTTACTTGCCCGAGTTCTAAGGAAATCGTAGCAATTAATTTAGGAGTACTGAATGACAGATTTGAAGACGGTGCTGTAGTTGATATTAATGCATTAATAGAAACAGGCATTGTTAAGAATCCTAAAGATGGCGTTAAGATCCTCGGAAATGGAGAAATTACCAAAAAGCTTACAGTAAAAGCAAATGCTTTCAGTGCATCCGCAAAAGAAAAGATTGAAGCTGTTGGTGGAAGTGCAGAGGTGATGTAATATGCTTACAACCCTGAAAAATGCATTTAAAATCAAAGAAATCAGAAATAAGTTATTATTTACCCTTGGCATGCTTGTTGTGATTCGTTTGGGATCACAGCTGCCTGTGCCAGGTGTAGACAGGCACTTTTTCTCTAACTGGTTTGCACAGCAGACAGGAGATGCGTTCAATTTTTTTGATGCCTTTACAGGCGGCTCTTTTATTAATATGTCTGTTCTGGCACTTAACATTACGCCCTATATTACATCTTCCATTATCATGCAGCTTTTGACCATTGCGATCCCTAAGCTGGAGGAAATGCAGAAGGAAGGCGAGGACGGAAGAAAGAAAATTGCATCTATCACCCGTTATGTGACGGTAGCGCTTGCGCTTATCGAGTCCTCTGCAATGGCCTTTGCCTTTGGAGGAAGCGGGCTTTTAGAGGTAAACAGTTTCCTCAATAAGCTGACAGTTATCGTAGCGCTTACGGCGGGCAGCGCGTTCCTTATGTGGATTGGCGAGCGGATTACAGAAAATGGTGTTGGAAACGGTATTTCCATTGTATTGGTAATCAATATTATTTCCAGGATCCCTCAGGATATCGAGCAGTTGTTTGAACAGTTTGTATTTGGCAAGGCAATTGCTGTGGGAGCGGTAGCCGCCATCGTTATTTTGGCTATTATTCTGGCAATGGTAATTATGGTTATCATTTTAAATGATGGTGTCCGCAAAATTCCTGTTCAGTATGCTAAGAAGGTTCAGGGCAGAAAAATGGTAGGAGGGTCCACTTCCTCTATTCCCTTAAAGGTGAATACGGCTGGCGTTATTCCAATCATTTTTGCCTCATCCCTGATGCAGCTGCCTGTAGTTATCTGTGGTTTCATTGGCTATTCAGGCACAGGCGTGTGGGCTCACATTCTGAAAGGATTAACTTCAAGCAACTGGTGTAAGCCCAGTGAGCCGGTATATTCCATTGGACTGGTGGTATATGTGATATTGGTGATCTTCTTTGCATATTTCTATACCTCCATTACCTTTAATCCATTGGAAATTGCTGAGAACATGAAGAAGCAGGGAGGCTTTATTCCCGGTATCAGACCCGGAAAGCCGACCAGTGAATATTTAACAAAAATCCTGAATTATATTATTTTTATCGGTGCTGTTGGACTTACCATTGTATGTGTGATACCTTTCGTGTTCAATGGTGTGTTTGGTGCTTCGGTATCCTTTGGAGGAACCAGCCTGATCATTATTGTCAGCGTAGTGCTTGAAACTATGAAGCAGATTGAATCTCAGATGCTGGTACGTAATTATAAAGGTTTTTTGAATGACTAAGAGTCATTTGCTTATTAAATACATTAGAGGTTAAAGGAAAGCATAGGATAAATAAGACTTGCTTTTCCTTTGCCTCTATTTATGATTGAGAGATGCATTTCCCACGTTAAGATGCCACAAAGCGGTATTATGGAGGTTGGTATGAAAATAATTATGTTAGGAGCGCCTGGTGCCGGCAAAGGGACACAGGCCAAAATGATTGCAGAAAAATACAGCGTTCCTCATATTTCAACAGGTGACATTTTCAGAGCTAACATTAAAAATGGCACGCAGCTTGGAATGGAAGCGAAAAAATATATGGATCAGGGACTGTTGGTGCCTGATGAACTGACAGTTAAAATCCTTCTTGACAGAGTTGCGAAGGATGACTGCAAAAATGGGTATGTTCTGGATGGTTTCCCAAGAACCATTCCTCAGGCAGAGGTTCTTGACAAAGCGCTGGCTGAGATTAACGACAAGATTGATTTTGCAATCAATGTGGACGTACCGGATGAGAACATTATCAGAAGAATGGGCGGCAGACGCGCATGCTTAAACTGCGGAGCTACTTATCATATAGAGCATATTCCCCCGAAACAGGAAGGTATTTGTGATGCCTGCGGCAAAGAACTGGTACTGCGCGATGATGATAAGCCGGAAACAGTGAAAAATCGCCTTGATGTTTATCACCAGCAGACGCAGCCGCTTATTGATTTTTATCAGGCGAAGGGCATTTTAAAGACGGTAGACGGCACTGTTGATATGAAGGATGTGTTTGCAGCAATTACCGCTATCCTGGGTGAATAATGAAAGGCAAGAATTAAAATGGCTGTAACGATTAAATCGGAGAAAGAAATTAAGCTTATGCGTGAATCCTGCCGGATCCTTGCAGAGGTTCACGCGCAGCTTGGAAAGGCAATAAGGCCGGGGATTTCCACCTGGGATATTGATGCTTTGGGAGAAAAGCTGATCCGCAGTTATGGATGTGTGCCTAATTTCTTAAATTATAATGGTTACCCGGCTTCTATCTGTGTTTCTGTAAACGACGAGGTCGTTCATGGAATCCCCAGCAAAGAAAGAATCCTTAAGGAAGGGGATATTGTCAGCCTGGATGCGGGACTGATTTATAAGGGTTATCACTCTGACGCGGCGCGGACCTATCCGGTAGGAAGGATCAGCCAGGAGGCTGCCAGATTAATAGAAGTTACCAGACAAAGCTTTTTTGAGGGAATCAAATTTGCCAGGGCAGGCAATCATCTTCATGATATATCTAATGCCATTGATGCATATTGTACAAAGTTTGGGTATGGAGTAGTAAGAGATCTGGTAGGCCATGGAATTGGCACAAGTCTCCATGAAGACCCACAGATACCTAATTTCAGGCAGTGGAGAAAAGGAATTAAGCTTCGCGCTGGAATGACTCTTGCCATAGAACCTATGATCAATATGGGAAGCTGCTATGTGGAGTGGCTGGATGATGACTGGACAGTGGTTACAGAGGATGGATCCCTTTCAGCACACTATGAAAATACCGTGCTGATTACTGACGGAGAACCGGAAATACTTACATTACTGCCGGGGCAGGCGTAATTTTTTGCCGGAAAGGATAGATGGAAAGATGATAGGTATGTTTGCCATATCTAAGGCCGGACACGATAAAGATCAGATGTATCTTATAGTAAAGGAAGAAGGCGATTTCTTTTATCTGGCAGACGGCAGATTAAAGGGAATAGAAAAGCCTAAGAAAAAACGAAAGAAGCATCTGCAGATTGTTAAGACAGGTATTGACGAGGCACTGGCAGAAAAACTTAAAAAAGGCCAGAGGATATATAATGAAGAAATTAAATTTGCCATTAAATTAAGAACAAACAAAAAGCAGGAAAATAACAGGCATTGAAAGGTTGATTAGGAGGTAGGGCATGTCAAAAGCTGATGTAATTGAAATTGAAGGAACAGTAGTTGAAAAACTTCCCAATACCATGTTTCAGGTAGAGCTTGAAAATGGTCACAGAGTGCTGGCGCATATCAGTGGAAAGTTAAGACAGAATTTCATTCGTATTCTTCCCGGCGATAAGGTTACTTTGGAGTTATCGCCCTATGATTTGAGCAAAGGAAGAATCATTTGGAGAGATAAATAGGACAAAAAGAAATTGAAAATAGGTGCAAGATACCCTTGCATTTATGAATATACTATGCTATAATGTAAAACGGTCTTTTTTGAAAGGAGGGTTTAACATGAAGGTTAGATCATCAGTAAAACCGATTTGCGAAAAGTGCAAAATCATCAAGAGAAAAGGACGTATCAGAGTTATCTGTGAGAATCCGAAGCACAAACAGAGACAAGGATAATCCACTGTTTTAAAGCAGGAGGGTTCTTGTCCAATTATTATGAAGCGGCTGCAGTGCAGCTTTTCATGAAAGCGCACTGATTTTATATAATTGTACGAAGGAGCCTTAGAGATTACTTCTTGGTTCGTGAAAAATTCGCGTAAGATCGGAAAAATCCGGTTGGGCAAAAGACTGCCCCAATCAATTAGTATCAAGTGCATAAAATGTGCACAAAGGAAAATGGAGGAAACGTAAATGGCTCGTATTGCAGGTGTTGACTTACCCAGAGAAAAACGTGTAGAAATTGGTTTAACTTATGTTTATGGAATCGGAAGAGCAAGTGCTAACAAGATTCTGGCAGCAGCACAGGTTAATCCTGATACCCGTGTCAGAGAGCTGACGGATGATGAGGTTAAGAGGATCAGCGAAGTGATTGACGCTGATTATATGGTGGAAGGTGACCTTAGAAGAGAAGTTGCCATGAACATCAAGAGACTTCAGGAAATCGGATGCTACAGAGGAATCCGTCACAGGAAAGGTCTTCCCGTTCGTGGACAGAAGACCAAAACAAACGCAAGGACCAGAAAAGGGCCCAAGCGGACAGTTGCAAATAAGAAGAAATAGAAAATCAGAGAGTGCGAAGCACCTATGCTGTAAGGCAGCATGATTTTCCAGTTACAGTTACCCAAAAATATTTTTTTGAGAAAGAAGAAAGTAGGTTAGTTTAAATGGCAGCAAAAAAAGTTACAAAAAAAGTGACAAAAAGACGTGTCAAGAAAAACGTTGAACACGGACAGGCACATATCCAGTCTTCATTTAACAACACAATTGTTACACTGACAGACAACGAAGGAAATGCTCTTAGCTGGGCAAGTGCTGGTGGTCTTGGATTCAGAGGTTCAAGGAAATCTACTCCCTATGCGGCTCAGATGGCAGCAGAAACAGCTGCAAAGGCTGCTTTGGTACATGGCTTAAAGACAGTAGACGTTATGGTAAAGGGTCCTGGCTCAGGACGTGAGGCAGCTATCCGTGCCCTTTCCGCATGCGGTCTGGAAGTAACCAGCATCAGGGACGTAACACCTGTTCCTCATAACGGATGTCGTCCGCCTAAGCGTCGTCGCGTTTAGTAAGAAAATTTATTAGTTGGAGGAAGGCGCACAGCGCTGTAAACAATATCAGGAGGAAAAACAATGGCAGTAAACAGAGTTCCAGTATTAAAAAGATGTAGATCACTTGGTCTTGATCCTGTATTTTTGGGATATGACAAGAAATCTAACAGAACAAATGCAAGAGCAGGCAAAAAGGTAAGTGAATACGGACTTCAGTTAAGAGAAAAACAGAAAGCTAAATTCATTTACGGCGTGCTTGAGAAGCCCTTCAGAAACTACTATGAGAAAGCTGACAGAATGAAAGGCATGACCGGTGAAAACCTTATGACCATGCTTGAAAGCAGACTTGACAATGTTGTTTTCAGAATGGGATTTGCCAGAACCAGAAGAGAAGCAAGACAGATCGTTGATCATAAGCATGTTTTAGTAAATGGCAAGCAGGTAAATATCCCTTCTTATTTAATTAAAGCAGGCGATGTTATTGAAATCAGAGAAAAATCCAAATCCCTGCAAAGATATAAGGATATCGTCGAGGTTACAGCAGGAAGATTAGTTCCTGAATGGCTTGACGTGGATTTGGAAGCATTCAAGGGAACTGTTAAGAACCTTCCTACCAGAGAAATGATTGATGTTCCTGTAAATGAAATGCTTATCGTCGAATTATATTCCAAATAAAACCATAAAAAGAAATCCTAAGGCAGCTATCATACGCTGCCTAAGGATGTCTATATTGCATGTTGGGGAATCGTTTTGTGATTCTTTCGGTACGCGAATTAATTTGGGATATAGAATAATATTAAAATTGTTCGTAAAGGAGGGTATTTGCAGTGTTTGATTTTGAAAGACCAAATATTGAGGTAGCAGAAATCTCTGAGGATAAGAAGTATGGCAAATTCGTAGTAGAACCTCTGGAAAGAGGATATGGTATCACACTTGGCAATTCTCTTAGAAGAATTATGCTTTCTTCACTTCCCGGCGCTGCTGTAAGCCAGGTTAAGATTGAAGGTGTGCTTCATGAGTTCAGTTCTATCGAAGGTGTGAAAGAAGATGTAACTGAAATTATTATGAATATCAAGAACCTTGCTATTAGAAACAACAGCGAAACCAATGAGCCTAAAACAGCATATATTGAGTATGAAGGTGAAGGCGTGGTAAAAGCATCCGATATTCAGTGTGATCAGGATATTGAAATACTTAATCCTGATATTACGATTGCAACCTTGAATGGAAAGAATACCAAGCTTTACATGGAACTGACTATTACAAAGGGCAGAGGCTATGTAAGTGCTGACAAGAATAAGAGCGAAGATTTGCCTATTGGTGTTATTGCAGTAGATTCTATCTATACACCTGTTGAAAGAGTTAATGTAACCGTTGAAAATACACGTGTTGGTCAGATCACAGACTTTGATAAGCTGACACTTGATGTTTATACCAATGGTACACTGGTACCTGATGAAGCGGTTAGTTTAGCTGCAAAAGTACTTAGCGAACATTTAAGCCTTTTCATTGATTTGTCTGAAAATGCCAAGACAGCAGAAGTTATGGTAGAAAAAGAAGAAGATGAAAAAGAAAAGGTATTGGAAATGAGCATTGACGAGTTAGAATTGTCAGTCCGTTCTTATAACTGCTTAAAGAGAGCTGGTATCAACACAGTTGAAGAATTAACAAATAAAACTTCAGAAGACATGATGAAGGTCCGTAATCTGGGCCGCAAGTCGCTGGAAGAAGTTTTGGCAAAATTGAAAGAATTAGGGTTACAGCTGAATCCCAGCGATGAACCTTAATGATGTGAAACGCATAGTGGTAAAGCCAAAGAGTGCACATGCGTTCTCATAAATGGTTAGAAACTGCATTCGGTAAGTAAGACCAAAGAGCGTGGCCGGATGTACCATGAAGGGCATAAGCCCGTTGAGAAAAGGAGACAACTCCTTTGGAAAGGAGCCGAAAATGGCAAAATACAGAAAACTGGGAAGAACCTCAGATCAAAGAAAAGCATTACTTAGAAGTCAGGTAACAAGCCTTTTATACAGAGGAAAAATTGTTACAACACAGGCCAGAGCAAAAGAAGTTCAGAAGATTGCTGAAGGACTCATTGCACTTGCTGTAAAAGAAAAAGATAACTACGAAACAGTTAAGGTTTCCGCTAAGGTTCCTGTAAAGGACAAGGACGGAAAGAGAGTAAAAGAAGTAGTAGACGGCAAGAAGGTTACCAAGTTTGAAATTGTTGAGAAGGAGATCAAAAAAGATCTGCCTTCAAGATTACATGCAAGACGTCAGATGCTTAGGGTTTTATATCCTGTGACCGAAGTTCCTGCTACTAAGGCCGGAAGAAAGAAGGGCACAAAGGAAGTAGACTTAGCTGCTAAGTTATTTGATGAATATGGCACCAAATACGCAAGCCGCAACGGTGGTTACACAAGAATCATCAAGATTGGCCAGCGTAAGGGTGACGGAGCTATGGAAGTAGTTCTTGAGTTAGTTTAATCGTTTGGTTTTAAACCCCGCATAAAAATGCGGGGTTTTTTACATAACAGGATTCGGGTGTCAAAAGAGGCTTTAGAAAATGTCTCTGGCAGCTTGCACAAAAGAAATTGCACGCTGTCAGTTACAAAAAAATGGATTTTCTAAATATTCTTAAGGAAGTCTGTCTACCCGGACGCAACCATCCGCAATTCGCCATCCAGGCTCATAGCGGACTTTTCGGGACATCCATGTCCCGAAATTGCTGTTCTACTTAAGAACATTAAGAAAATCTCATTTTTTTCCACAATGACAGCTTAGCAATTTCTTTTGTGCAAGCTGCCGATTCTAAATTTACCAAGCTTCTTTTGACACCCGAATCATAAGAGAAAATTCGTAACAATTCAGCCAGGACACATGAATTTAGTCAAAAGTGAATCTGCCCCTCGCCGCAGGCGATTGCAAATGGGCAGATTCAGTAACTATGAAGCCGCAGGCTGAATAGTTACGAAAATTCCTTCGGATATGCCTGCTAACGCTTGATGAAAGTAGTAAGCGGTGTTAAACTAATAGAGGATGAAAGAAGAGGTACGGAAGGAGAAAATAAATCTCTATGGACAACATATATCAATCCTTAAAAGCATTGCTTAAATCGTTTCTCAATTTATTTCTCGCTGTGGTGGATCTTTTTACCGGGCTGATTAATGGTCTTGCAGCTATATTAATAAAATTAAGGCCCGGCGTTCCTTCAGTAAAAGAGGACTGGAAGAAAATAAATAGAAAGAAAAAAGATAATGAGGAAGGGAACCTTGTGGAGGAAATCTGCAATGAACTGAAGCAAAAGGTGTCCAGTAAAGAGAAATATTATTACTGGAGTGCATCAGCATCCGATAACGGTATTGGATTTTACGCAGTGGTACTTTCAATTTTGATCTTTGCATTAACTGGAACTGTTATGCTGTATGGTGTCAGCAGCAATCGTGAGGTGAGGATTTTTGCGGCGGTGGTTATGGCTCTTGTGTGCGCGGCAGCTTGCCTGGCAATTATAAGATGTCGGAAGAAGGTTTTTAGAAACAGGATTGCAAAACAGATTTTAGAAGAGGAATTTTCTGTTAAGATTTGGGAAGTTACAGAGGAGAAAGATGCAGAAATAAAATCAGAAGCAAAGACAAAAATACAGCCAATCAATGCAGTGGGAAAGGAAGAGATTGGTTAAAAAAATTAGTAAATCAGGATCATAAGCCTGCGGTAATTAGCTGCCGTAGGCTTTTATATAACAGGAAATTCTTTCAGATTTTCCTGTTATACAAAAGCCCTCTGGGATGCGCAGCTCGCGGAGAGGTAGTTATGCATGCGCATCCGCTCGCGCGCGAAGTGTCGCTTGCGACACTTTATTC
>USJG01000044.1 GCA_900554925.1 uncultured Lachnospiraceae bacterium | reverse complement strand
ATCCGGTGGAATTTATGGCGGCGCTGATGACCTCTGTAATTGATAATCCGGGAAAAGGAACGCGCCAACTTTATATATGGAAATAAAGAGGAAGGAGTTCCGGGCTGTGTGGCCAATGGGATTTCAGAAGCAGTTGCCTCACAGATTTATGATGACATGATGGATTTTGCCAAGTATGCTTTCAATAAGTCCCATGCGGCGTGCTATGCGGTGGTTGCCTATCAGACTGCTTATCTGAAATATTATTATCCGGTGGAATTTATGGCGGCGCTGATGACCTCTGTAATTGATAATCCGGGAAAGGTGGCAGAATATATTATGACCTGCCGGAGCATGGGGATCACCATTTTGCCGCCTGACATTAATCAGGGAGAGAGCGGTTTTTCCGTGACGGACAAGTCTATCAGATATGCGCTGACTGCCATTAAAAGTGTGGGGCGGCCGGTGATCGAGGCTGTGGTTGAGGAGCGGAGGATCCGCGGCCCATATACCAATCTGAAAGATTTCATTACCAGAGTGGCAGATAAGGAGATAAATAAAAAAGCCATAGAAAACTTTATTAAGGCAGGCGCCTTTGACAGTCTGCCGGGCACCAGAAAACAGTTTATGAGCGCCTATGTGCAGATCATGGATCATATTGCACATGATAAAAAGAACAATATGGCCGGACAGATCAGCCTGTTTGATATTGTTTCCGAGGAAGAAAAAGAAGAGTTTGACGTAAAGCTTCCCGATGTGGGAGAGTACTCTAAGGAAATGCTTCTTGCTTTTGAAAAAGAGGTACTTGGAATCTATATCAGCGGTCATCCCTTAGAGGAATGGGAAGAGCTTTGGAAAAAGGGAATCACCAATACCACTGCGGATTTTGTATTGGATGAGGAAACAAATGAAACAGCAGTAAAGGACAATGGGACAGCCATTATCGGAGGGATAATTGCCGATAAAAAGATTAAATACACCAAGAATGATAAGATTATGGCATTTTTACAGGTGGAGGATCTTTTAGGCAGTGTGGAGGTGATTGTTTTTCCCAGAGATTACGAGAAAAACAGCGCTAAACTAATGGAAGATAATAAGGTGTTTATCAGGGGAAGAGTTTCCCTGGAGGAAGAGCGTGACGGCAAATTGATCTGTGAAAGGATCACCTCCTTTGATGAAATTCCCAAAAAGCTCTGGATCAAATTTCCGGACATGGCAAGCTATGAGCAGGCAGCGCAGGAGCTGTTTGCACTGCTTGCAGATTCTGACGGCAATGACAGCGTGATAATATATATTGAAGCCATTAAGGCAATGAAAAAGCTGCCTCCCGGCAAAAATGTATGTGCAAACGAGGACTTGTCTGTAAAATTAGGGGAAAAATACGGTAAAGATAACATAAAAATTGTCTGGGATGTGAAAAAAGATTGAAAAAGCCTTAAAATGAGGGTAAAATAAACGCAGGCAGCACAAAGAAAGGACTGACACATATGGCAAAAGAAATTAAGACCATTGGCGTTTTAACCAGCGGAGGAGATGCTCCGGGAATGAATGCGGCAATCCGTGCGGTAGTGCGTAAGGCAATCGGCAACGGCGTAAAGGTAAAAGGCATCAAAAAAGGCTATCAGGGCCTCTTAAATGAAGAAATTATAGATATGGAAAAGAAGGACGTTTCCGATACCATTCAGAAAGGCGGCACGATACTGGGAACAGCCCGCTGTCCTGAATTTAAGCAGGAGGAGGTTCAGGAAAGAGCTGCCGAGATATGCAAAAAGCATGGAATTGACGGCGTGGTAGTCATTGGGGGAGACGGTTCTTACCGGGGAGCCCAGGCGCTTGCAAGACATGGTATTAATACCATTGGCATTCCAGGGACAATCGATCTTGATATTGCATGTACCGATTATACGATCGGGTTTGATACCGCCATTAACACAGCTATGCAGGCAATTGACAAGGTAAGAGATACCTCATCCTCCCACGAAAGATGCAGCATCATTGAAGTTATGGGAAGAAATGCCGGTTATATTGCACTGTGGTGCGGCGTGGCCAATGGCGCAGAGGATATTCTTCTTCCCGAAAAATATGATTTTAATGAGCAGAGTATTATTAACAATATTATCAATAACCGTAAGAGAGGCAAGACCCATCACATCATAGTAAATGCAGAAGGAATCGGACATTCGACCTCCATGGCCAGAAGAATTGAGGCAGCTACCGGCATGGAAACCAGAGCCACTATTTTGGGTTATATGCAGCGCGGCGGTTCGCCTACCTGCAAAGACCGGTTTTATGCATCTATCATGGGTGCTTATGCGGCAGATATTCTTTGTGAAGGCAAGAGCAACAGGGTGATTGGATATAAAAACGGAGAGTTTGTGGATTTTGATATTGAGGAAGCGCTTAGTATGCAGAAGCAAATTCCGGAATATCAATATCAGGTAAGCAGACTTTTGTCTCAGTAATAGAAAAGCAGATCAGGCGCCGGCACATTTGCCGGCGTTTGTTATGAGATCTGCAGGGAGAATAGATATGATAACAAGTTTGACAAATGCCAGAATCAGACGGTTGATCACTTTGCGTGAAAAGAGCCGGGCAAGGAACAGGGAAAGATTGTTTCTTGGGGAAGGGCGCAAAATGTTTGAGGAAGCGCCTTTGGAGCGCGTAAAAGAAGTGTACATAAGCGAGCCCCTTTGGAAAGAGCTTGAAACTGCGCGCAGTCAATTAATGGGAAAGAAGCTGAAGGCCTGCATAGAGCAGGGGATTTTTGTGGAGCAGGTTTCAGAAGAGGTTTTTAAAAAGATTTCGGATACTCAGACTCCCCAGGGGATCTTATTTGTGATGGAGCAGTTTTCCTATTGTCTGGAAGAGATGATAAGAAAATCAGGAGAAAGGATGGAAGCGGGGGGAAGAGCGCCGCTGTTTCTGCTTCTGGAGGATATCCAGGATCCGGGAAATCTGGGAACTATGATAAGAACCGGAGAAGGCGCCGGGGTAGACGGTGTGATCATGAGTAAGGGGACAGCAGACATTTACAACCCCAAGACAATACGCTCCACTATGGGATCTTTATACAGAGTTCCTTTTTTGTATACACAGGAACTGGGAGAGGTCATAAAGCAGCTTAAGGAAAATCACATAAAGGTTTATGCGGCTCATTTAGAGGGGAAACAGTATTTTGACGAGATTGCCTATGAAGGAGGAAGTGCATTTCTGATTGGCAACGAGGGCAGCGGGCTTCGTGAGGAAACCGCAGAGTTGTCAGATGTTTATTTGAAAATACCCATGGAAGGGCAGCTGGAATCTTTAAATGCGGCTGTAGCTGCGGCGCTGTTTATGTATCAGGCAGCAGGATACCACAGGAAGAGGGAAAATATATTCCAGGCGGGTCTGGGATATGCAGGAAAGGAGAAAACATGAAAATAGGATTTATCGGATTAGGCAATATGGCGAAGGCCATGATCGGGGGTATGCTTGCAAAGGAGATTGCAAAGCCTGAGGAAATTCTGGGCTATGCCAAAACGGAAGCTACCAGAAGTGCGGTAAAGGAAAAGTACGGCATCTGTATTATGGAGGATAATGCAAAGGTGGCAGCGCAGGCAGATGTGGTTATTCTGGCAGTAAAGCCTCAGATGTTCGGAGAAGTCATTCCCCAGATCAGGGAAAGTGTGGGTGAGAATGCGCTGATCATCAGTATTGCGGCTGGAAAGACCCTGGCACAGATACAGGAGGCCTTTGGAGGGAACAGGAAGCTGATACGCTGTATGCCAAATACGCCTGCCATGGTGGGAGCAGGATGCAGCGGTGTCTGCAGAAATGAGCTGGTTTCTGACGAGGAAATGCGTATATGCATGGAACTGTTGCAGAGCTTTGGAATTGCCCAGGAGGTGCCGGAAAGATTGATGGACGCTGTTGGGGGTGTCAGTGGAAGTTCGCCTGCCTTTGTATTTCTGTTTGTAGAAGCGTTAGCGGACGGGGCTGTAAAAGCAGGAATGCCCAGAAATCAGGCATACCGTTTTGCTGCCCAGGCGGTTTACGGGAGTGCAAAGCTGATGCTGGAAACCGGAAAACATCCGGGAGAGCTTAAGGATATGGTGTGCTCTCCGGGAGGAACCACCATTGAAGGGGTGCAGACCTTGGAAAAACTGGGACTTAGAAGCGCTGTAATGAGTGCGGTTGAAGCATGCGTCGAAAAATCAAAAAACATGTAAAAAAACCGTAATATATTTGGAAAAATCTGGATTGCTTTCTTAAATAAAACTGGTTCAAATTGGGAAAACTTGACAAATATCAGGTGGTTTGTTAATATAATTCCCGTATCTATTGTAATAAATCCGTAACAATTAGGTTTGCGGGATGTTTTGGAGGTAGCAGAATGAACCGGAGAAATAGGCTGCTGGTAACGGTGGCGGGTCTTATGATGGCCCTGCTTTTCCTTTCAGCAGAGGAAATAACCGTTCAGGCAAGCGAGAAAGAAGGCTATGATTTTTCCAGCGCAGGTGTGGCGGACGTGCTGAACCCTAACGCATTGAGTAATGAGGAGCCTATAGAAGAACAGGAAAATCTGAATATCAACCAGAAGTTTGAAGCTGAAAAGGCACGTATGGAAGAGGAACTGACCATGGCTAATGTGCAGAATGCGTTGAATATCAGAGCACAGGCTGATGAAAACTCTGAAAAGGTAGGGCTTTTGTATAAGGACTGCGGCGGTACCATTTTAGAGCGGTCAGAGGGCTGGACTAAGCTCAGATCAGGCAACGTGACCGGATGGGCTAAGGATGAGTATCTTCTGTTTGGAGAAGAAGCCAAGGAAATGGCAGAGGACGTAGGAAACTGGATCGTAACACTGGATAATGGTGCTGTTCGTGTGAGGACACAGCCTGATAGTGATGCGGACGTTTATGGTTTCCTGGCATATGAAGATACGGTTGAATTCATTGATATTGTTGATGATCAGTGGATCAGCGTGGATTTTAATGATGAAATAGGTTATGTAAATACAGATTATATCAACGTGAGATTTCACATTGATGAGGGAGAAAGTATGGAGGTCATCAGAGCCAGAGAACGTGAGGAAGCAGAGCGCAAGCGTAATGCCAACCGCGGTGCTGTGGCAGCAGATGCGGATGAATTAAGGCTCTTAGGGGCACTGATCTACTGTGAGGCAGGTAATCAGTCCTATGAAGGTATGGTTGGCGTTGGCGCAGTTGTTATGAATCGTGTAAAGAGTGGGGCATATCCCAACACGATCCATGCAGTGATCTATGCTTCCGGCCAGTTTACGCCAGCTATGACAGGAAAAGTGGCAAGAGTGTACGAAGGAACGGTACCTGAACTGTGTATGCAGGCGGCCCAGGCGGCAATCAACGGAGAAACCACCGTGGGAGATGCCACGCACTTCAGGCGTGCAGGAAAAAGAGAAGGATATGTTCTGGGAGACCATGTCTTCTGGTAAAAATTTTAAAGCATTATGATAACAGGAAATATACTGCCACACTCAGAGATCAATCGTGAGTGTGGCAGTATTTTTATGTGTTGCTTCCTTTAATTTAATGTAGTAAAATATTTTCTGACAGACATATGGGGAGAAAGCCTCCAATATGTTCATAATATATGTCTAAGTGTATAAAGGAGGAAACATGAATCTGACGACGATTTGGCTTATTGTATTTGTTGCCTGCATTGTCATTGAAATCATTACTATGGGGCTTACCACGATCTGGTTTGCGGGAGGCGCTCTTATCGCGGCGGTAAGCGCAGCGCTGAATGCACCGCTGTGGCTTCAGATTGTGCTTTTTGTACTGGTTTCACTGGTGCTTTTGTATTTTACCCGCCCAATTGCGGTAAAATATTTTAATAAGGACCGGATTAAGACGAATGCAGAGAGCCTTGTGGGAAAGCAGGCCATTGTGATCAGCGAAATTGACAATTTACAGGGCATTGGACAGGTGACTGTAGGCGGACAGGAATGGACAGCCAGAACTGTGAAGGAAGGCATTACCCTGCCGGTGGGAAGTGTAGTAGTCATTCGTGCAATCAGCGGAGTAAAGCTGATGGTGGAAGAAAAATAATTTTTGGCAATTGGAAGAATGGAGGATTTATATGGGATTATTAATACTTGTGTTATTTATAGTTATTCTTATTTTACTGGCATCTTGCATAAAGATCGTGCCTCAGGCAAGTGCCTATGTAGTGGAAAGACTGGGAGCATATCAGGGCACATGGTCGGTAGGTCTGCATTTTAAGGCCCCTATCATTGACAAAGTGGCTAAGAAGATTAATTTAAAGGAACAGGTAGTGGATTTTGCGCCTCAGCCTGTTATTACCAAAGATAATGTAACCATGAGAATTGATACGGTAGTATTTTTCCAGATTACAGACCCTAAGATGTTTGCCTATGGCGTGGAAAATCCTATTATGGCCATTGAAAATCTGACAGCTACCACTCTTCGTAATATTATTGGTGATCTGGAACTGGATCAGACCCTTACCTCCAGAGAGACCATTAACACCAAGATGAGAGCTTCTCTTGATGAGGCTACAGACCCCTGGGGCATCAAAGTAAACAGAGTGGAACTTAAAAATATTATTCCGCCTGCTGAAATCCAGAATGCCATGGAAAAGCAGATGAAGGCCGAACGTGAAAGAAGAGAAGCAGTTACCCGTGCAGAAGGTGAAAAGAAAGCCAGTGTCACTGTAGCGGAAGGTAAGAAAGCGGCTGCAATTCTGGAGGCAGAGGCAGAGAAGCAGTCAGCAATTCTTCGTGCAGAAGCCCAGAAGGAAAAAATGATTCGTGAAGCAGAGGGCGAGGCGGAAGCAATCCTTAAGGTACAGCAGGCTGCCGCAGACGGTATCAGAATGATTCGCGAGGCAGGCGCTGATGAGGCAGTGTTGCGCATTAAGAGTCTGGAAGCCTTTGAAAAGGCAGCGGATGGTAAAGCTACCAAGATTATTATTCCTTCCGAGATTCAGGGAATTGCAGGGCTGGCTGCCTCCCTTAAGGAACTGGTCAGCGATAAATAGTTGTATGGATAAAAAGTAAGAAAACGGGCATATGAGGATAGGAAAATGAATTTAAAAGGCAGAAGTTTTTTGAAGCTTCTTGATTTCACACCGGAAGAAATACTTTATCTGGTGGATCTGGCGGCAGAATTAAAGGATAAAAAGAAAAAAGGCATATTGACAAAGGATATGTTTATGGGGAAGAATGTGGCGCTGATCTTTGAAAAGACCAGCACCCGTACCCGCTGTTCCTTTGAAGTGGCAGCCCATGATCTTGGAATGGGCACCACTTATCTGGATTCTCTGGGCTCCCAGATTGGAAAGAAAGAAAGTATTGCGGATACTGCAAGAGTTCTGGGCAGAATGTATGAAGGAATTGAATACCGCGGATTTGAACAGGAAATAGTAGAAGAATTGGCAAAATACGCGGGTGTTCCGGTATGGAATGGCCTGACCAATGAATTTCATCCTACCCAGATGCTGGCCGACGTTCTGACGATCAGAGAGAAGCTGGGACGTATTAAGGGCGTCAGACTGACCTATATGGGGGACGCCCGTTACAATATGGGTAATTCCTATATGGTACTTTGCGCGAAGCTGGGAATGCATTTTACCGCCTGCACGAGTTCTAAATATTTTCCTGATCAAAAGCTGGTTAAGGAGTGTCAGGCAATTGCAGAAGAGACAGGTGCTACCATTACTTTGACAGAAGATGTAATGGCAGGAACAAAGAACGCAGACGTTATCTGTACTGATGTATGGGTTTCCATGGGAGAACCCGATGCAGTTTGGGAGGAGAGAATTAGAGACTTATCCCATTACCAGGTGAACCGCAAGGTGATGGAGAATGCAGGAAGTCAGGCGATTTTTATGCATTGTCTGCCGGCTTTCCATGACCTGGAGACAAAGATAGGTAAGGAAATGGGAGAAAAGTTTGGCATTACGGAGATGGAAGTTACGGATGAAGTATTTAACTCCAGCCAGTCCGTAGTGTTTGATGAGGCTGAAAACAGGATGCATACAATTAAGGCTGTAATGGCGGCTACCCTGTAGCAGCCGCCAAAAGAGGCAATACTGCCGGTAATCCCGTACAGGTAAAGTAAGATTATGGAGGCAGAGATTATGGGCAATGATGCCAGAGAAGAAAAAGTGGTGCTCTGTGGAGCCAATGCCTATGAAAAGAAATATTATTTCAATGAAAAATTTGCTGGGATACCAGATTCTATCAAGGATGAGCTGCACATTATATGTGTGCTTTTTACGGAAGAGGTTGGAGGCATCTTTACCATTGAGTTTGACGAGGATGGAAATGTATCCATGCGTACCGAGTATGCGGAGGAGGACTATCTTTATGATGAGGTGGGAAGCGGCCTTTTAATTGGAGAGGTGCGCCGGAAGAGACAGGAAATGTTTGAATCTTTAAGTTTGTATTACAGAGTATTTATACTTCATGAAGATGTAAGCGGGCTGTTGGAAGAGTGAAACTTAGGTAAGGACAGGCGGAGGCATAAAATGATACTGGTGATTGATGTCGGAAACACAAATATTACATTTGGCGTATATGAGGGGAAAGAGCTTAAGACGACCTTTCGAATGATGAGCAGGCAATCCAGAACCTCGGACGAATATGGGATCAGCTTAAGAGAGCTTCTTCGAAGCAATCATGTGGATCATAAAGATATTGAGGGAACGATTATCGCCAGCGTAGTTCCAAATGTGATGCATGCCCTTACCGGTGCCATAACCAGATATATTGGACACGAGCCTGTTATTGTAGGTCCCGGCATCAAAACAGGAATTAAGATCGTGACAGAAAATCCCAGGGAAATAGGACCGGACCGCATTGTGGATGCGGTGGCAGCTTATGAATTATATGGAGGACCGGTTCTGGTGCTGGATTTCGGTACTGCCACCACTTATGATCTTGTGACAGAGGATGGCTGCTTTGCAGCGGGAATTACTGCGCCCGGCATCAGGATTTCGGCCAGGGCATTGTGGGAGGATACCGCAAAGCTGCCGGAGGTGGAAATCAGGAAGCCAAAATCCATTCTGGCACAGGAAACCATTTCCAGTATGCAGGCCGGACTGGTGTATGGACAGATCGGGCAGACGGAATATATCATAAATCAGGTCAGAAAAGAAAGCGGATATGAAAATCTAAAGGTAGTGGCTACCGGCGGATTGGGAAGCATTATTGCAGATGAAACAGATACCATTCAGGTCTATGACAGAGGATTGACCTTAGAGGGACTTCGGATTATTTACGAAAAGAATGTGAAAGGCTGATAAGATTATGACAGATGCAGTGAAAAAACTGCAGATTGGGAATGTGGTTTTAGATAATAATTTGATATTGGCTCCCATGGCAGGCGTAACCGACCTGCCATTTCGTTTACTGTGCAGAGAACAGGGAGCAGGACTGGTATGCATGGAAATGGTCAGTGCAAAGGCCATTTATTTTAACAATAAAAATACAGAAGAGCTTATGGAAATTCATCCTGACGAGAGACCGGTTTCTTTGCAGCTTTTTGGCTCAGATCCTGTAATCATCAGTGAAATGGCTAAACGGATCGAGGACAGGCCTTTTTCTATACTGGATATCAACATGGGATGTCCGGTACCCAAGGTGGTCAACAATGGAGAGGGCTCTGCCCTTATGAAGAATCCGAAGCTGGTAGAGAAGATCATAACCAAAACCGTAAAAGCAATTAAAAAGCCGGTTACCGTCAAATTCAGGAAGGGATTTAATGACAGCCTGATTAATGCGGTGGAGATTGCCAGGATCGCAGAAGGATGCGGGGCCGCCGCAGTGGCGGTACATGGCAGGACCAGAGAACAGTATTATGCTGGCAATGCAGACTGGGAGATCATTGCAAGAGTAAAGGAAGCGGTATCTATTCCAGTTATCGGAAACGGTGATGTGACGGATGGCCCGTCAGCCAGACAAATGCTTGAGCAAACCGGATGTGACGGTGTTATGGTCGGAAGGGCGGTGCGAGGAAATCCATGGATATTCAAAGAGATTCTTTCTTATCTTAAGACGGGGCAGGAACCTCCTTTAATATCTGCCCTGGAGGTAAAAAACACCATTCTTCGTCATGCCCGTATGGAGCTTGAGATAAAAGGTGAATATACAGCAGTCAGGGAAATGCGCAAGCATATCAGCTGGTATACAGCAGGCTACCCCAATTCCGCAGCCCTGCGCAGGGACATCAATGCCATGGAAACTTTTGAGGAACTGGAGAAGGCAGTAATGACTCTTTTTCCGGAATAAAATTTAAAGCTTTGCCGGAATAAGAAGGCGGTCTGCTACATATGCTTTCCTATGGAAACTGATTATAAAAAGATTTTTTATGCCGGAATGATAAATAACGCATATCCGCCAAAAGAAAAAAAGCTAAAAAAGACGGGCCTTTCTTTGAGAAAACTGGAGAGAGCCTTTCCTTATTTGCTGGGGGAAGGCAGAGGAAGCCTGGGGAAATTGCAGATTTATTTTTCACTTTTGCCGGAATATGCAGGGAAAACACTGCTGGGAGGAAAACCAAAAATCTGGAAGCCTGAAACAGCTAAGAGGCTGATGTACGAAGCAGGGGAAAAGGCCTATGCATATGAGGATTGTACAGAGCAGATCATTGCCATGGATTTAAACAAATATACAGATGCAATACCCATAGAGCTTTGGGCAGCATGGCTTTATCAGCAAAGGCCATTTGACAGTATCTGCGTATCCCTGTCACCGGAAGGAGGGGAGCAGGAGCTGCGGCAGCTGACAGAATTGATAGCCCCCTATCTTCCCAGAATGAAAAAAGTAGCCTTTAAGGGAGAAAAAAGCCAGTTATCTGAGATGCTGGAAGATTATCTGTACGGGGAATTTGGAATTGTAATGATCGAAACCGGGAAGAAACTGCCGGATATGCCGAACCTTAACTTAAACTCTTTTGAAAACCGTTTTGAAACAGTGAAATTTCTTGACACTGCGGTAAAAAATGGTTATAATACGGAAGTTGATTAAGACCTTATACAAAATTTAACATAAAAGATGGAAGGGCGATTAGCAATGGAAGAAAAAAAGAACATACTTACTTACGAGGGACTGAGAAAATATGAAGATGAACTTCATGACCTGAAAGTAGTAAAGCGAAAAGAAGTAGCACAGAAGATCAAAGAGGCAAGAGAACAGGGCGACTTGTCTGAAAATGCAGAGTATGATGCAGCAAAGGATGAGCAGCGTGACATCGAGGCCAGAATCGAAGAACTGGAAAAAATCTTAAAGAACGCGGAAGTGGTAGTGGAAGATGAGGTTGACCTTGATAAGATTAATATTGGATGCTGCGTAAAAATCCGTGATCTTGAATTCAATGAGGATCTGGAGTATAAAATTGTAGGCTCTACAGAGGCAAACAGCTTAAAGGGCAAAATCTCCAATGAATCTCCTGTAGGAAAAGCGCTGATCGGCAGTAAACTGGGAGATGTAGTTGAAGTAGAGACTCAGGCAGGAATCTTGAAATATCAGGTCCTGGAGATTCAGAGATCCAACTGACATTGCAGGCAGTATAAATATAGGATAAATGTTAAAATTACAGGCGAAGTGCCTTAAAAGGAGTGTTAAAAGTGGCAGAACAGCAGAAGAACCAACCACAGAACAATAAACCACAGCAGGAGCAGGATATTAACCAATTGCTTAAAGTCAGAAGAGAAAAGCTTGCGGCCTTGCAGGAGGCAGGCAAGGATCCTTTTCAGATCACGAAATATGATGTGACGGCTCACAGCAGGGACATAAAAGAAAATTTTGAACAGATGGAAGGAAAGACCGTATCCATTGCCGGACGTATTATGCAGAAGCGTGTTATGGGTAAGGCTTCTTTCTGTAATATTCAGGATTTAAAGGGGAATATTCAGTCTTATGTGGCAAGGGACAGCGTTGGCGAAGAAGCTTATGCGGATTTCAAGAAATATGATGTGGGCGATATTGTGGGAATTACCGGTGAGGTATTTAAGACCAAAACAGAGGAAATTTCCGTCCACGCCACCAATATTGTACTGCTTTCCAAGAGCCTGCAGATTCTGCCTGAAAAATATCATGGCCTGACCAATACCGATATTCGTTACCGTCAGAGATATACCGACCTGATCATGAATGAGGAGGTAAAGGAAACCTTCGTCAAGAGATCAAAGATTATTTCCGCGATCAGGAGATATTTGGATGAACAGGGCTTTATGGAAGTGGAAACGCCCATGCTGGTTTCCAATGCCGGAGGGGCTGCTGCAAGACCTTTTGAAACACATTTTAATGCGTTGGATGAAGACGTAAAGCTTCGTATTTCCCTGGAATTATATTTAAAGAGATTGATCGTAGGCGGTCTTGAACGGGTTTACGAGATCGGCCGTGTGTTTAGAAATGAAGGTCTGGATACCAGACATAACCCCGAATTTACCCTGATGGAATTGTATCAGGCATATACGGATTATAATGGAATGATGGATCTTACAGAGAATATGTTCCGCTACGTTGCAAAGGAGGTCTGTGGCACTACCACGGTTCCTTATGGCGACGAAATGATTGATCTGGGGAAGCCTTTTGAAAGACTTACTATGATTGATGCGGTTAAAAAGTATACTGGTATTGATTTCGATGAAGTTCCGGACACGGCCGCAGCTAAGAAGCTGGCAGACGAGAAGGAAGTTCATTATGAGGACAGGCATACCAAGGGTGATATTCTGAACCTGTTCTTTGAGGAGTTTGTGGAGGAGCATCTGGTTCAGCCTACCTTTGTCATGGATCATCCTGTAGAAATTTCCCCGCTTACCAAACGTAAGCCTGACAAGCCGGATTATGTAGAGCGTTTTGAACTGTTTATTACCGGACGTGAAATGTGCAACGCTTATTCCGAATTAAATGATCCTATTGATCAGAGAGAGCGTTTCAAGGCGCAGGAGGCCGCGCTGGCAGCAGGTGATGAAGAGGCAAATACCACAGATGAAGATTTCCTGAATGCATTGGAAATCGGTATGCCGCCTACTGGTGGTATTGGGTATGGGATTGACAGATTAGTAATGCTGCTTACAAATTCACCGGCAATCAGGGATGTGTTGCTGTTCCCCACGATGAAGACGTTGGGTGGAACAGAGGCATCTAAAAAAGAAACAAAAGCAGCTTCTACAGTTCCTGTAAAAGTTGATTTTTCTAAAGTAAAGATTGAACCGTTATTTAAAGAAATGGTAGATTTTGAAACATTTAGTAAGTCAGATTTCAGAGCAGTAAAGGTTAAAGCTTGTGAAGCAGTGCCTAAGAGCAAGAAGCTTTTGAAATTTGTCCTTGATGATGGCACAGATACAGAAAGAGTGATTTTAAGCGGTATTCACGAGTACTACGAGCCGGAGGAGCTGGTTGGAAAAACTTGTATCGCAATCACAAATCTTCCTCCCAGACCGATGATGGGAATTGATTCCTGTGGTATGTTAATTTCAGCAGTCCATGAGGAAGACGGTCACGAAGGATTGAACCTGTTGATGGTAGATGATAGAATTCCTGCCGGTGCAAAGTTGTACTAAGAAAATGAATATTTTTGATAAAGTTATGACAAATCAAATGAGCCTTGATGTGGTATAAGAAAAAATATGACACTGCTATCTATGATTTAAAGATAGGTAGCAGTGTCTTTTTCGCTTTATAGGAAATTTCCCACATTGGGGGATGGTTTACATTTGGAAAATGCCTGCAATCACGGTATAAGGTCAAGATTTCAACTACAAAGCCTGTAAATTTCAAGCTGAAACTTTCTGAGAGATAGAACAATCTATATAACACACCGGAGTTCATAATTTGGTTCATAATAAGCATAATTTTCAGAGAAAAAATCGGTTTCTATTACCGTAAAACTGTTTATATTTTTCAGATACTCTCTAAATATATCTGGTGCGGCAAGAATGTTGCTTTGGCTGCGTTTTAAGCAATATTGATTTCCTGCCGGAATACAGAGAATATTTTTATCGTTACCCTGCTTTGGCGTATAATTGAGAATATCCGTGCCTACATATTGTTCGATTGAATTGTTATTATATTTTGCAAGCAGACTAATATCAAAGCCTGTTTTGTAGCCGTTTAAATGTACTTCATTTAATAATCGAATTACAATATTGCGAAATGCCGGTTCTGTCTGCGTACCACGATAAGGCAGCAGATAATATATTTTCTCCGGCAGAAAAGATACGATGATCGTATCATCACCGCATTTGGGGAAGCGAAGCATATCCTGTTCTATTGTGTCAAAGTGTTTCATTTTATTCTTTATAGCTTCAAGTTTGTTATATGCTGCTTTACGGCCATAGGCTATAAGTGCAGAATAGTTGATAGTCTGTCCTGAATCGGAAAGAAAATAGCTAAAATCTTTTAATGGAATATCAAGTTCAACGCAGTATTGTATTGCTTCAACTATTCGTATCTGTGACAATGCGTAGTATCGGTATCTGCTTTCTGCATCAATATAGATGGGTTTCAGAATACCGATTTTTTCGTAATATCTTAAAGACTGGATATGTACGTTTGTTATTTTAGACAATATCCCGATAGAAATCAATTCCTGTTTTTTCATATGACTCCTCTTGACTCTTATATTATATCAGAGTTTATAATAAGCCAAAACGAGTAAAAAGGCAATCGGGGAGAATAGAATATGGATTTATTAACTGTAAAAACAAGTAAATTGTTTTGGAAATATTTGATTCCGTCACTCTTATCTGCGGCAGCAATATCCATTTTTCAACTTGTGGATATGGTTGCGATTGGTCAGGGCGTAGGGCCTGATGGTGTTGCGGCTTTAGCGATTGTAACGCCACTGTTGGCGGTGTCATCATT
>USJG01000043.1 GCA_900554925.1 uncultured Lachnospiraceae bacterium | reverse complement strand
CAAGCACAGCTTATGAAAGCGATAATTCAGTTTCGTTTTGATAAGTAACAGGTAGTAAAGCCAGAGAAAGCCGTCAAGGATAAACTTCGCGCTTCGTGTCCTTGACGGTTTTCCCTGTCCTTGCTTTGGGGTAGACAAGAGCGCAATCGGATAGACCGCTTGCGCTCTCAATCCATTATGGAATGTTACGCGATAAAGGTTAGTTTCCTCTTGATTTATGCGGTTTGTAGAGCGTATTCAAAGCAAGTTAAGAGTTTTATACTTTTATCGTCAAAATAGTGTTTCTACTGCGTAACAAATATAATCTTTTTCATCATTACTCCGGAATTATTTGCGCTAATTCGTCCTCAACATCAATACCATACGCTTTTGCTATCTGTCCTATCATAATACCAAATACACCTCTCAATTCCCCAACTGCCGAAGTAAAAATCCAATTATCAATATTACCATTTTGACACGCATAACAACGAAAATCTTTGCTGTCAGGACATTTGGTCAAAAACTTGTTACAAGCATTACGCATAGCACGAATATATGAATTGAGTTCGGATTTTTCATCTATTTGTTGAAGTACATCAGTTAAATAGTATTTAATCTCAGTAACTGATTTAATACACGGACATACAGATTCATATTCGTATGCAGAATATAAAACCCGTCTAGGCTCAAGAAAGATAACTATTTTTCTAGCAATATTTCTGTCCATTTCAACAGGATTCCAAGAGATTCCAAAAACAGGACAACTTATTCCTGTAAGTCTATTAAGGATTTCTACAAATTTCAAACTTTTTCACCACCTTTAATATATTTTACCACGTCTTTTTCGACATGGCTACTGAATAATCAAAAAGCCACGCACATTTCTTAATGAAATATACGTGGCTTTTCTTGCAACCTGTTTGTCAGCCATTAACTTAGTTTACTTGTGATACTTCCTTATCGGCGTTCATCTAATTGACAGCCCCTTTTGTATAAAAACCAAAATCTAACACTTTTGTTAGATTTCTGAAAGAGGAGAGAAATTTTTTCCTGTTATAATAACAAAGAAAGAAAAGATATGCCTGCATATGAGCCAGGCAGAATCAGCAGGAGGAAAGAAAATGATCATTCTGGAAACAAAAGGACTTAAAAAGTATTACGGGGAAGGAGAGAGCCTGGTAAAAGCTTTGGATGGTGTTGATCTAAAGGTGGAGCAGGGCGAATTTGTTTCTATTGTGGGAACAAGCGGGAGCGGTAAGTCCACGCTGCTCCATATGCTGGGAGGTCTGGATTATCCTACGGAGGGAAGTGTGTTTGTAGGAGGAAAAAACATCGGAACTTTAAAGGAGGATGCCCTTGCAATCTTCAGGCGAAGAAAGATCGGTTTCGTGTTTCAAAGCTATAATCTGGTTCCGGTCTTAAATGTTTATGAGAATATCGTGTTCCCGATACAACTGGACGGAAATCAGATTGATAAGGCTTATATTGAAAAAATTATAAATACGCTGGGGCTTGACAGCAAAATCAACAGTCTGCCTTCTGTTCTTTCAGGAGGTCAGCAGCAGAGGGTTGCCATAGCAAGAGCGCTGGCGGCAAAGCCTGACATTATTCTGGCAGACGAACCTACAGGAAATCTGGATTCAGGCACCAGTCAGGATGTGCTTGGCCTTTTAAAGGTAACTGCCAGAAAATTTGAGCAGACGATCGTAATGATTACCCATAACGAGGAGATTGCACAGCTTGCGGATCGCATTGTCCGGATCGAGGACGGAAAGATTATGGCAGGAGGCGGTCAGTTATGAGAAAAGTAGCGAATAAAAAGGTAATACGCACACTTTCCTGGCGGACGATAAAGGAAAAAAAGTGGAAAAATCTGATTGCAGTTCTGGCGGTGGCACTGACTGCATTGCTTTTTACTGCCTTATTTACAGTGGGAGGCTCTATGATCGATTCCATGCAGGAGGCTACCTTTCGGCAGGTAGGAACCAGCGCCCATGGGGGATATAAAAGTCTGACCACAGAGGAATATGAAAGGATCAGGGCAGCAGGCGGGTATCAGGATATTTCCTTTGACGTTTATGCGGGCTTTGCGGTAAATCCGGAGCTTAAGGCAATCCAAACGGAAGTGCGCTATGGGGAAGATAAAATGGCCAAGTGGGCCTATTGTTATCCGGAAGAGGGGAAAATGCCGGAAAATATTAACGAATGTGCCGCAAGCAGCAAGGTTTTGGAAGCCCTTGGCATCCCTCTTAAAGTGGGAGAGAAGGTACCTCTTACGATTTCCACCCATGACGCCATGGGCAATGAAAAAATCATAGAGTATGAATTTGTTTTGAGCGGTTACTGGTATTCCAATGATGCTTCCCATGCCCAGGAACTTTGGATAGCAAGGCAGTGGCTGGATGAGAATATTGAGCTGGTAATGCAGAATTATAATGAGAGAATGAAAGAAACCGGGGCATACAGTCAGGAAGGCTATCTTCAGGCCAATATATGGTTTGACACTTCTTTTGATATTGAGGCGCAGATGGAAAAATTAACACAGCGGGCGGGATATTCGTCTAAGGAGCTTACTATAAGTGTTAACTGGGCCTACATGACAGCCACTGTAGATGGAATGAGCATATTTCTGGGAACAGGGCTTATACTGATCATTATTCTGTCAGGCTATCTGATCATTTACAATATTTTTTATATCAATGTGACTGCCGATATCCGTTATTACGGACTTTTAAAAACCATAGGAACCACAGGCAGACAACTTCGGCGTATCGTCCATTCCCAGGCGCTTATACTGTCTGCGGCAGGGATACCCCTTGGACTTTTTGCCGGCTACTTTGCAGGCAGAGGGATTCTTCCGGCTGTTTTCAAAGCTACTGATACCGGAGGAGTTACCAACGTTGTCATGCATCCATGGATATTTGTGGGCGCTTCCGTGTTTGCGCTGTTTGTAGTTTACTTAAGCTGTATTAAGCCATGCAGACTGGCCTCCAGGGTATCACCCATAGAGGCAGTGCGCTATACGGAAAATATCTCATATAAAAAGAAGGAAAAAAAGTCAGCCAGGGTGTCCATAGCCCGTATGGCATCAGCAAATATGGGAAGAAATAAGAAAAAGGCGGCAGTAGTGATCGCATCTTTATCCCTAAGCCTTACGTTATTAAATGCAACCTACTGTCTGGTAGAGGGCTTTAGCTTTGAAAAATATGTACAGGACTATCTGATCACCGATATGCAGCTGGGACATTTTTCATCGGTAAATTTTTCTGCCTCCCACAGGGATTATCAGGCAATCACCCCTGAAGTTTTGGAGGATCTTAAAAAGGTGCCGGGAATAGAGGCAGTAAACGTGCCTTTATATATGGGCGGATCAGTAACGCTTCCTGAAAACGTAATTCAAAAGTTTACCTCCTATTCTCGTTCCGAAGAGGCAAAGGATTATTTCTTTTTGGAGGATATTGTGGCGCAGGTAGAAAAAGGCGGACAGACCAGCGGCAGTTATTATTGTTTGACAGACAGCCTGCTGTCAGCTCTTACCATAAAAGAGGGGGTATTTGATAAAGAAAAGTTTGAAAAGGGAGGTTATGCGATTTTGCTTGCTCAGATGGATGCAGAAAAGTGGCTTTCTGTGGGAGATAAGATTACTGCCGGCAGCGCTTTGGAGGAAGCCGGGCCCTTAAAGGAACTGGAAATCATGGCGGTTGCCTCTCTTCCCTATTCTATCAGCACACGTTCCTATACTGTGTGTGGAGCAGCGATGGTAATGTGCAGCAATGACTTTGAGGAACTATTTGAGGCAAAAGGTGGGCTTTATGCCTGCATGGACATAGAGGATAATCAGGAAGAACAGGTGATAAGCAATGTCAATGCACTGATAGCTGAGAAATATCCTGAGCTGGTGCTTACAACAAGGGAATCCCTGAGGAAGGAATTTGATACAGAAATCAATATGTTTTCTGTAATAGGGGGATGCCTTGGACTTATTTTAGCCGTCATAGGGATCCTCAATCTGATCAATGCCATGGCAACCAGTATCCTGGCAAGAAGGCAGGAGTTTGCCATGATGCAGGCGGTGGGAATGACGGGAAAACAACTGAAAGGGATGTTGACAATGGAGGGAATCTGGTATGGCGTATGGACGTTATCTGTAACCGCCACCCTGGGAAATGTGGTAAGTTACTCCCTGACTTACATTTTGAGTAAGAATATGGCCTGGTTTGACTGGGGATTTCATGTTCTTCCGCTGCTTGCAAGTATTCCGGTAATTGGACTTATATCGGTAGTATTGCCGGTGATCTGTTATCATACGCTGTGCAAAAGAAGTATTATCGAGAGGCTTCGTCTGGCAGAGATATAAAAAACTTCCTGAAGTATCTTTATTTTAGAATGAGAATGTGAGAAAATAGCAGGTGTGAGATGAAAACTTATGCCTGCTTTTTTAAGTTTAAAATTTGGGTGTCAAAAGGTGCTTTTAGAAAGTGCCTTTGGCGGATTGCACAAAAGGAATTGTACGCTGTCAGCTTTGGAAAATGGATTTTCTAAATGTTCTTTAGGAAGAATATCTTACCGAACGCAACCATCCGCAATTAGCCATCCAGGCTCATTGCAGATTTTTCGGGACATCCATGTCCCGAAATTGCTGCACTACTTAAGAACATTAAGAAAATCTCATTTTCCTCCACAATGACAGCTTAGCAATTTCTTTTGTGCAATCTGACAATTCCCAATTTACCAAGCACCTTTTGACACCTGAATCCTATACGCCAGAAAAAGCTGCGCCGGTAATATGGCGCAGCTTTCTTTTAATCAGCTTTTATTAACTTCTGTTATTTTAATTTCCAAATATCTCTGTTGTATTCAGCGATCGTTCTGTCAGATGAGAAGAATCCGGCCTTTGCAATATTTACAAGCATCATCTTTTTCCACTTCTGACGGTCCTCATAATCTGCAAATGCTCTGTCCTTTGTAGCAATATAATCTTCCAGATCGAGCAGTGTCATAAACCAGTCCTTATTAAGCAGCTCATTGTAAAGACGCTCCAGATTTTCCTTATGTCCTGCTTTGAGTGCCTGTTTGCTTACGATAAAGTCAACTGCTTCTTTGATAACAGGGCTCTTCTCGTAATATTCTCTGGACACATAATCAGCCTTCTCATAATGTGCAATAACAGCTTCGGACTTTTCACCAAAGATATAGATATTATCTTCGCCAACCAGTTCATTGATTTCCACGTTTGCACCGTCTGAGGTTCCAATTGTCACAGCGCCGTTTAACATAAATTTCATGTTTCCGGTACCGGAGGCTTCCTTGGAGGCTAAAGAAATCTGCTCGGAAATATCACAGGCGGGAATCAGCTTCTCCGCATAGCTTACATTGTAATTTTCCACCATAAGCACTGTCATGTAAGGGCTTACATCAGGATCGTTGTTGACGATTTCCTGCAGTACCAGCAAAAGATGGATAATATCCTGAGCAATCACATAAGCAGGTGCCGCCTTTGCACCAAAGATAAATGTAAGAGGTCTTACAGGCTTCTTTCCGCTCTTGATCTCCAGATATTTGTGGATAATATAAAGCGCGTTCATCTGCTGACGTTTGTACTCATGAAGTCTCTTAACCTGAATATCGAACACAGCTTCAGGATTTAAGGTAACGCCCTCTGTTTCCTTTACATAAGCAGCCAGATCCTTCTTGCGGTTCATC
The DNA here is from genome assembly GCA_900554925.1 of uncultured Lachnospiraceae bacterium. Taxonomy (GTDB): domain Bacteria; phylum Bacillota; class Clostridia; order Lachnospirales; family Lachnospiraceae; genus Suilimivivens. The sequence continues at coordinate 9,551 of USJG01000043.1, read as the reverse complement.
TTGATCTCTGCAATACAGTCAAGCACTGCCTGTTCGTCCTTGTGCTCAAGAAGCTTTTCAAGCTTATCAGCATCCTTTTTGTATCCATCTCCAATGGTCTGTGACAGGAAGCCGGCCAGCTCACGGTTGCAGCTAAGCAGCCATCTTCTGAAGGTAATACCATTTGTCTTATTATTGAATTTTTCCGGATAAATCTTATAAAAAGCATTTAATTCTGTCTCTTTTAAGATTTCTGTATGAATGGCAGCAACACCGTTTACAGAGAATCCATAATGGATGTCAATGTGAGCCATGTGCACTCTGCCTTCTTTATCAATGATCTGTACCTTGGGATCATCATATTTGGCAGCAATTCTCTTATCCAGCTCCTTAATATAAGGAACAAGCTGGGGAACTACCTTTTCCAGATACTTAAGAGGCCATTTTTCCAGGGCTTCTGCCAGAATAGTATGGTTTGTATAAGCGCAGGTCCTGCTTACCACGTCAATTGCCTCATCCATGGTAAATGCCTTTTCCTCAACCAGAATACGGATGAGTTCAGGAATTACCATGGTAGGATGGGTATCATTGATCTGGATCACCGCATGCTCATACATTTTGCGCAGATCATACTTCTTTTCCTTCATCTCACGCAAGATTAACTGAGCCGCATTGCATACCATAAAGTATTGCTGATAAATACGGAGAAGATTACCGGCTTCGTCAGAATCATCAGGATACAGGAACAATGTAAGATTCTTTTCAATCTGCTCCTTGTCAAAATTGATGCCGTCTTTCACAAGACTCTCATCAATGGTCTCAATGTCAAATAATCTGAGTTTATTGACGCCGCTGTCATAGCCTGCAACATCAATATCATAGAGACGTGAAGTAACTTTCTTATTGCCGAAATATACATCAAAAGTTACATCGGACTTGGTCAGCCATGAATTTTCTTCAATCCAGTCGTTCTTTTCTGCTGTCTGAAGCTTATCCTTGAACACCTGCTTGAAAAGTCCAAAATGATAGTTAAGGCCAATGCCCTCTCCGGGAAGTCCTAAAGTGGCAATAGAATCAAGGAAGCATGCTGCCAGTCTTCCCAGACCGCCATTTCCCAGGGAAGGTTCCGGCTCGATCTCCTCAATCACTGCAAGGCTCTTGCCATTGTTCTTTAAAATCTGATCGATCCTGTCATAGATCCCTAAATTGATCAGATTGTTGGACAAAAGCTTTCCGATCAGAAATTCTGCGGAGATGTAGTAAATCTTCTTTTCTCCTTCATTGGTGTCGGAAACTGACATAACCCTCTTGGTATACGTCAATACCACATAATAAACTTCCTGATCTGAAAGCTCAGACAGTGACTTGCCGAACATTTCCCCTGCAACCTCAGCAAGCTGCTGTTCCATGTTCAAAACCAATACATCCTTTTGTAAATTTGTTTGTGCTGCCATAATTTCCTCCTGTATTTTGTTGAATGTTTATTTTATGTTTCTCATTATATTATTCTTAATTTTTCCCTGCGGCATACTGTCAGTGTATCACAGGAAAACGTTTTCCGCAAGTACAAATTAAAAATTCTTCCAAATATTTTTCAAGAACTGTTGCATCAAAGCCTGTTTCCTGATAATCTGCCCCATTTCCTGTTATGTCAGTGCTTCTAGCAGATAATATCCATATACTTCATTCTTTCCAATGTGTAGGGGGTTCTTATGTTCTGTCCCTCTCCCCCATTGATAAGCCTTTGCAGCTCTTCCATGGCCTTGGCCGAAATTCCTGCAAAATCCTGCCTTACCGTATTCATCTGCTTGCCCACATATCCCATCAGAATAATACCGTCAAAGCCGCATACCGGTCTGAAAATATCCATCTCCGTCAGTGCCTTCATGGCGCCGATGGCCATCAGATCCGACGCACATACAACAACATCCTTATTCCTGCCATATTTCATAGTAATGTTGCGTGCCTGTAATTCTGAAAATTCACCATTTCTGACCAAAACAGTCAATTCCAGCTCTTTTGCAAGATCATTCATTCCCTGGAGCCTTTCTCCGGTAATATACCCATTTTTCTTGCCTGCAATATAAAGCACTCTCTTACAGTTATTATCAACTATGGTTCTTTTGGCCACATCATACTGTGCTTTACGATGATCGATCCAGATAGAGGACGCATTCTTATTAACGATGGGCGCGTCCACCACTACGCATTTGAACTTTTGATCCGCAATCAGCTTCTGCAGAACCTTATCCTCTTTTGACAGACCATAAATAATAATCCCTGTAATGCTTTGGGATTGCAGATATCTGGTGATCTGCTCCACCGTTTTATTTTTAAACATGGAAAAGAATAAAGTGATCACATCCAGATTCAATTCCATGGCCTTATTGATGGCTCCCTGAATATACTGCATGCTTATCTCATCAATAGCCTGTGTTTTTATGCTTAAGTTCACAAGAAGGGCAACCCTCCCTGACTGCTTGGAGGAAAGAGCTGCCGCCACAGAATTGGGAACAAAGTTAAGCTCCTCAACAGCCTTATTTACTTTTGCCCTGGTTTCTTCACTGACATTAGGATAATTATTTAAAACCTTTGAAACGGTAGAAATTGCTACTCCGGCATATTTAGCCACATCTTTTATTGATACCATCTGACGCCTCCGACGATGTTTGGAAAACGATTTCCAGCATAGCCATAAACAGCTACACCGTTCTTTTGTCTTCTATGAATTCAACACTTTATCTATAATCTGCTTTACATCCTCGGACTCATAAGGCTTTGCAATAAATTCCGCGGCGCCGTATTTAATGGCCTGAATCATTTTTTCCTTCTGTCCTGCTGCTGTGATCATAATAATCTTTGCATCTTCATCAAATTTCTTAATAAGCTGAAGCACTTCAATCCCATCTAATTTAGGCATCGTAATATCTAAGGTAACCAGATCCGGCCTCACTTCCTTATACTTCAGATACCCGTCTTCACCGTTTATGCCCTCTGCTGCAATGGTATGCCCGGCTTCTTCCAATATTTCTCTCAGGATTTTACGGGACGTTCTTGAATCATCCACAATCAAAATATTTGCCATCTTTATGCCTCCTGCTCCATCTCAATTTTATTTCCTTTGGCAATAATAAAATTCACCTTTTGTTCTTTAATATGTATTGGCAGCACCAACATTTCCTCTGCTTTAATTCCGCTTATCCGGGCAGAAAATTCCGGTGGGTACAGTTCCATGGATACTCCGCTCTGGCTGAGGGCGCTGGCATAAAGTCCATTGATACAATTAAGGAGTTCGCCTATGGCATCCAACGCATCTTCATTTACTTCCGGAAATTCTTCTTTTCCAAAAACAGAGGCTGTGGGTAAAAGCGCCTGACCCTCTCCTGCCATTCCGCAGGTAATACTCTGCTCACCCTCCACAAACTGAACCGCCGCGTTATCCGCATTGCAGCTGTCAGTTATAAATGCCTTCTCAGGATAAATTTCAGTATCCACGCAGCGCATAATAGTACGCATTGCGGTGCCTGCTATATTCAAATATTTCTCACTGCCTATGGGCATATAAAGAGGCAGAATTCTGTCTACATCATCACTTTTCAAATCTTCCATATCGGAAACAGTCAGTTGATTCTCGTGCTGATAATCCACCATATACTGCTCCAGCTGCTCTACGGTCATAAGCTGCTGATTTTCCAATGCCTGGGCAAAAGCAAGATAAGCATTCCCCTGTTTTTTAAGAAGCGCTTCCACCTGTCCTTCTGTCAGATATTTCTTTTCAACCGCAATATCTCCAAAACGCTTATCCATGACTGCCTGAAGCCTGTTTACCTTATCAGCTTCCTCCTGCGTCATCAGCCCTTCCGCTACTGCGATAAGCCCCAATTTCACGCGCACTTTCTGCTGTTCTGCAAGCAGATCCTTAAACTGCTCAAAGGAAATAACTCCCTTATCTAATAAGTAATTCCCAACTATGCTGGAAACCATGGTACATCCTCCTCTTTATTGTAACATATAATAAGAATATTATATTTATTATTTTTAGTCAACGAAAATTCCAAAAAGGACTGACCAGACAAGTCAGCCCTTTTAATCTGTCCACTATCTTTATTTTCTTACCAGATGACGAGGTACTCCGTTCACGAAAACAGGAAGCAGTTCACCCATAATAAGAGGTCTTGCATATTTAACATAGCCATCATTTAAGTTACAGCCATCCTCTGTGATCCACTCTGCCGGAACAGGTCTTTCCACATTTGCAATGGCATGAATGTCATATGCACTTGTGCCGCACTGATAAGGGTCATCGCCATTTCTGTCAAGGGTGATCATCATGCCGGTCTTGCCTGCCTCGGCTGCTACAACTGCATCATGTCCAACCTGGAACGCTTCGTTAATATCTGTAAGAGAAGCAAGGTGAGTAGCTGCACGCTGAAGAGTGGAAAACTCAACTGCTCTGGTCTTTAAGCCTGTCTCTGCTGCAATCTGCTGTGCAAGATAAGCCGCTGTACCTGACATCTGCTTGTGTCCAAATGCATCTACTGCCACGTTTTCATTTGCAAGCTCGCATACATAGCGTCCGTCAGCAATGTGGATACCTTCTGAAACAGCAATAACTACGGAAGACTTGGTTGCAGCCAGTTCCTTAACCTTTGCCATAAACGCATCCATATCAAATACCTTTTCAGGCAGGTAAATGGCATCACATCCGCTGCAGTCATCTCCTTTAGCAAGAGCTGCTGCTGCTGTAAGCCATCCCGCATTACGTCCCATAATCTCTACGATACAAATGGTGGGCTTCTTTGCGCCAAAGGACTCGTTATCACGAATGATCTCCTTTAAGCTGGTTGCAATATATTTTGCTGCCGAGCCATAGCCAGGGCAATGGTCGGTAACAGGAAGGTCATTGTCAATTGTCTTAGGCACGCCCATAAATCTCTGTGTCTTTCCATGTGCTGCTGCGTAATCGGATAACATCTTTACTGTATCCATGGAATCATTGCCGCCAGCATAGAACAGACATTCAATATCATGCTTTTCCATGATTTCAAATACCTTTTCATATACATCTTCATGGCCTTCGATCTTAGGCATTTTAAAGCGGCAGGAACCTAAAAATGCAGAGGGGGTTCTCTTTAACAATTCAATTCCTGTAGGATCGTCAAGATACTCCTCAAGCTCGATCATCTTGTCCTCTAAGAATCCTTCGATACCATGAACCATACCGTATACTTTCTTAACGCCCAGCTGCTTTGCTGCTGCGTAAACACCTGCTACAGATGAATTGATTACGGCTGTAGGTCCGCCAGACTGTCCAACTACAATATTTCCTTTCATTTCAACCTCTCCTTTATTTATTATTTTCTTTCTCCTATAGTTAAATACCATTAAGAGTATATCAGATTCCATTTTTTCTGACAAGGGCCATTGACATTTTTCACCAATGCCTCAATTAAGCTCAGACAAAGGAAGCCGCACAATAAAGGGCATAAATGCCAAGGAGCATGACCCCCTGCAGCCTTGAGGACTTCTTTCTTATTAAAATAGGCACGATAAGAACTGCCATCACCAGGCAGGCTAAGGGCATATCTATGGCAACTGTCCCCCGCTCCAGCGGAATCCCGGCAATTGCCGAAGGAATGCCTATTACCAGCAGCAAATTTAAAAGGTTTGCACCAATTATATTTCCAAGCCCCACGTTTCCATATCCCTTGATCAGAGACATAACGGAGGTCATAAGCTCAGGCAGTGAAGTTCCAAGGGCAATAAAGGTTACTGCAATAACACGTTCCGGCACACCTGCCGCTTCCGCAATCAGTATTCCGTTATCTACCAGCAGATTTGCTCCCACAAAAAGGAAGGCCGCACAGACAACCAGTTTCAGAAGCTGTGCCGGAATGGAAATCTCCTCCTCTTTGCTATTCTCCTGCTTGCCTCCTCCCTCCGAGGAAGCGCGTATCACATTTAAATATGCGTAAACTACAAACAACAATAGCAGGATAATTCCAACAGGACGGGTGAAGGCTCCTATGGCATATCCCCATACATTAAGCCCAATCAGCACAATAAAGAAAAATGCGCTGCGCCATGACAGGGAAGAAAACTCTACCTGCTTAGCCGGGCGGATGGTCTGCGTCAGTCCTGCGATCAAAGCGGTGTTACAGATAATAGAGCCAAAGGCATTTCCGGCAGCGATGGCGGCCGAGCCATCAAATGCCGCTGTAGTAGAAACCAGAATTTCCGGCAGGGTTGTTCCAAGGCTTACAATAGTAGCTCCCACAACTATCTGCGGAATCCTCAGCTTTTTGGCAATTGCCACCGCTGCATCCACCAGCCTGTCTCCGCCCAGGCAAATTAAAATAAGCCCCACTGCAAATAAAATAACTGCTTTTATCATTTTCTCTTTCCTTTCCTCTTTAGTATTCCACGTTTCAGACAATATCTTTCCTGTGATAACAAAAAGCGTCTCAAACAATATTTTGCAGGGTTTCCTTAGAGAGAATTTTCTTAATATTGGCAAGAAATAAAATCGCTGCCACGGTTGCCGATATAACGTCAGAAACCGGCTCCGAATAATAAATCCCCATAACCCCAAATTTAAGCGGAAGAATAAGCGCCAGAGGAATCAAAAGAATAATTTTTCTTAAAACAGCAATAAACAGGGATACTCTGGCCTGCCCCAGGGCCAGGAAGGTAGGCTGTATTCCCTGCTGAATCCCGAAAACCAGCATACCACACATAAAAATCGGCATCATTTTCTCCACCAATGCGATAAGCTCGGCATCATTGGTAAACATTTTCGCAAAGAAAGCCGGAAATATCATTACCAGCAAGGTTGCCCCTGCCGCAAATAAAAAACAGGCGGCAATCATCACACGGTAAAGTTTTTTTACACGCTCAAAATTTCCCGCACCGAAATTATAACTGATAATGGGCTGAACTCCCTGGGTAAATCCACCTAAAGGCGCGGAATACATCTGCATCACGCTTTGCATGATCGTAAGGGAACCTACATACACATCTCCGCCGTATCTCTGCATCCCGCTGTTTAGCACAATGCTGATCAGACTTTCTGTGGCCCGCATGATAAAGGGTGAAATACCAAGAGACATTACACTGCCCATAGTAGAAAAGTCCGGTTTCATTGCCCTCCATCTGATGGTAAGGGAAGACTTTCTGCTGATCAGGAAACCCACGGTCCAAAGGGCGCTTAATGCCTGTGAAATCACCGTAGCTATAGCGGCTCCCTTAACGCCCATCTGAAAACCAAAAATGAATACAGGGTCTAAAACAATATTGGTTACCGCTCCAATCAAAACCGCAGTCATTGCGGTTCCGGACTGTCCCTGGGAAATAATAAAAGCATTGAGCCCCAGGGCCATTTCCACAAAAACCGTTCCTATCAGATAAATAGACATATAGTCCATGGCATAATCAATGGTTGCATCACTGGCTCCGAAGAAATACAGCAACGGCCTTTGATAAGCATAAAAGAATACCATAAGCACCAGCGTAAAAAAAAGCAGCATAGTCACGCCATTGCCCATAATTTTTTCCGCCCGCTTCCTGTCCCCTTTTCCAAGCCAGATGGCGGCAAGAGGTGCCCCTCCGGCTCCTACAAAGGCAGAAAAAGCAGAAATCAGCGTAATAATAGGAAAAGTGACCCCAACTCCGGTCAGGGCCTCCATACCTACTCCTTCAATATGTCCAATATAAATTCTGTCCACAATATTGTACAGAATATTGATAATCTGCGCAATAACGGAAGGAATCGCCATGCTGATCATCAGCTTTCCGATTCCCTCCGTTGCCATGCGCTGTTCTTTTTCCTTCTGCATATTTTATTCCTTCTTTTCTGAAAAATAAATGCGGGTGACAGGACTTGAACCTGCACGGTCTCCCACCAGAACCTAAATCTGGCGCGTCTGCCAATTCCGCCACACCCGCTTATATGCCCGATGTATCGGGCAAAATTCTCATGTAAGCTATCTTATCATTGACAGAAACTACTGTCAACTTTTTTCTCCAATATGCCTGATCACCTTCTGATACATGCGGCTCATAAAGAATAAAGACATAAGCACAGACACTATCTCCGCAATCGGGAATGCCCACCAGACATAGGTCACGTTGCCTGTAAGCGACAAAAGATACGCCACAGGCAAAAGCACCAGAAGCTGTCTTGCCATAGAAATGATCATACTATACACACCATTTCCCAGTGCCTGGAATACAGAACTGCATACAATACTGACCCCCGCCATAAGAAAACTGATGCTGATAATACGCAGTGCCGGGATTCCAATGGCAAGCATCGTTTCAGAAGCCTCAAACAAAGCAAAAAGCGGGGCGGGGAATATCTGAAATACCATAAAACCAATGAGCATCAGCACAACTGCATAGACAACGCTCAGCTTAATTGTCCTGGTTAATCTGTGTTTTTTCCCTGCTCCATAATTATAGGCAACGATAGGCACCATGCCATTATTCAATCCAAACACCGGCATGAAAATGAAGCTCTGAAGTTTAAAGTACACGCCAAATACTGCCGCTGCTGTAGAGGTAAATGCCAGCAGAATCTTATTCATTCCATAAGTCATGACCGAACCTATGGCCTGCATGATAATAGAAGGAATACCTACCTGATAAATCTGCATGATGATCCTGGCATCGGGTCTGAAGCCTCGGAACTGCAAACTGATTTCCGTATTTTTCTTTATATTGATAATCATGGCGATCACGCCGGCAACGATCTGGCCTATTACAGTCGCCAAAGCTGCCCCTGCCACACCCATACGGGGGACGCCAAAATATCCAAAGATAAAGATAGGGTCTAAAATGATATTGATAATTGCACCTGTCCCCTGGGTAATCATGGTATAAAAGGTTTTCCCAGTGGACTGAAGAAGCCTTTCAAAAACAAATTGCATATACATGCCAAAGGAGCAGCAGCATACAATCGACAGATATTGTTTTCCGTACTCCAAAATCTGCGCATCCTTCGTCTGGCTTAAGTAAAAAGGCCCTGTAACAAAAATCCCTACCAGCAAAAATACCAGATAGCTTACCAATGCCAGAAACACACCATTTATGGCTGATTTATTTGCCTTTTCAAAATCCTTTTCCCCCAAAGACTTTGACAGAAGCGCGTTGACCCCCACACCAGTACCAGCACCAAGGGCGATCATCAGCGTCTGTATCGGAAAGGCAAGAGACACTGCGGTAAGAGCATTCTCATTAATTCTTGATACAAAAACGCTGTCCACAATATTATAAAGTGCCTGTACCAGCATAGAAAGCATCATAGGCAGTGACATACTGATCAATAATTGATTCACCGGCATCACGCCCATCTTGTTTTCCTTTGCCATTTCAACTGTTTCCATATCACACCTGATCCTTTCTAATATATTGAACTGTTTCCTATTATGATTCGGGTATCAAAAGGTGCTTTCAGAAAGTGCCTTTTGATACCCGAATCGTAAAAAAAAAGAAAACATCAGATAAACTGATTTTTCTTTTAAATGAGCCACCGGGGACTCGAACCCCGGACAACTTGATTAAAAGTCAAGTGC
>USJG01000042.1 GCA_900554925.1 uncultured Lachnospiraceae bacterium | reverse complement strand
AGGTTAAGAGCCTGAAAGGGTATTTTGAAGAAAAACAAAAAGTGAGAGTTGCGCTTCACGCGGCAGCATCTGCACAGCTTGCCAGGGTTTGGTCCCTTGACGTAAAAATTAAAGAGCTGGGGGAAACCTGCGGGCTTTTAGAGGAAAACAAGAAGAAATGCAAACAGGGTATCAGAGAGTATATTACCGAACATAAAGAGGAAGAATTTAAGGAGGCAATCAGAAAATACGAACAAAGGCTGGCGGTACTTAAGGAAAAGCAGAAGCTTTTGATCAAAAAGGAAAAGGATCAGCTTTTGGCGGCAGAGACCTTGCAGCAGATACAAAAGGACTTTGAACAAAAGCTTTCTGCCGCGGGCTTTGCTTCAAGAGAAGATTATAAAAGGGTATTGCCAGAGGATAAGGAAATCGGAAAGCTTCGGGAGGAAATACAGGACTATTACCAGAAATGTCAGTCAAACAGGGAGATGCTATGTCATCTTCAGGAGGAGACAGATAAGGCAAAGCCGGAGGATATTTGGCAGCTGAAGGAGAAAATGGAGCAGGCGGTACTTAAAAAGCAGGAGCTGTTTCAATCCCAGGCGGAATCAGGAACGAATCTGCAAAGCGTTAAGAAGGGGCTTTCTTCCTTAAAGGAGAAGAATACAGGGCTGAATAAACTCATGGAGAATTACAGTATTTTAAAGGATCTGGATGATGCAGCCAATGGGAATAATAAGAAAAGGCTGGTATTTGAGCAATATGTGCTGGCTTCTTATTTTGAGGATATTCTTCAGGCCGCAAATATAAGACTGAGGCTGATGAGCAGCGGACGTTACCAGCTGCGCAGAGCATCGCAGATTTCCGATGGGCGCAGCAAGGATAATCTGGAAATAGAGGTTATGGATTACTATACCGGAAAATACAGGTCGGTAAAGACCTTATCAGGGGGAGAATCCTTTAAGGCGTCACTGGCGCTGGCCCTTGGTATGAGTGATGTAGTGCAGGCCGAAAGCGGCGGCCGCAGGGTAGAAGCGCTTTTTATTGACGAGGGCTTTGGAAGCCTTGACAGTGAATCCTTAGAGCAGGCATGTCTTACCCTGCAAAGTCTGGTAGAGAAGGACAGGCTTATCGGCATTATTTCTCATGTACCTGAGCTCTCGGAAAAAATTGGAAACCAGATACAGATACGAAAAACAAATGCTGGCAGTACGGCGGCGATTATGTTATCCTAGTTTATGGACAATAAAAGACACATAAGGAAATTGATGATACAGGATTTTGGAGGTATTTTATGGAAAAACATTTTGACGTTATTATTATAGGAGCCGGACCGGGAGGAATCTTCTGTGCATATGAACTGTTAGATCAAAAAAAAGACATGAAAATTCTGATCGTGGAAAAGGGACGCTCCATTGAGCAAAGACAATGTCCTAAGCGCATTACCAAACAGTGCGTAGGCTGCAAGCCCTGTTCCATCACCACCGGATTTGCAGGGGCAGGGGCGTTTTCTGACGGAAAGCTTTCCCTTTCTCCCGATGTGGGCGGAAATCTGCCCTCTATTTTAGGATATGATGAAACGGAAAAGCTGATCAGGGAATCTGACAGTATTTATCTGAAATTTGGCGCTGATACCAACGTTTATGGAATAGACAAGCAGGAGGAGATCCGCAGGATAAGAAAAAAGGCCATCAATGCAAACTTAAAGCTGGTTGAGTGTCCCATCCGCCATCTGGGAACAGAGGAAGGCTATAAGATATACGAAAAGCTGCAGCACCATCTGGAGAAAAAGGGAGCAGAGCTTTTGTTTAATACCATGGTAGAAGATATTCTTGTGGAGGAAGGGAAAGCCATAGGAATAAAAACAGATAAGGGCGAGTGTTTTTATGCAGGCGAGATCGTATCAGCGGTGGGACGCGAGGGCGCTGACTGGTTTAAAGATAAGTGCGAAGAAATCGGCATTGAAACCACACCGGGAACAGTGGACATCGGTGTCAGGGTGGAAGTCCGCGACGAGGTAATGCAGTTCCTTAACGAAAACCTCTATGAAGCAAAGCTGATTTACCATACTCCTACCTTTGACGATAAAGTCAGAACCTTCTGTACCAATCCATCGGGAGAGGTAGCCACAGAATATTATGAGGGCGGTCTGGCAGTAGTAAATGGACACGCCTATAAATCAAGGGAATTTAAGACCAACAATACTAATTTTGCAATTCTTGTGAGCAAAAATTTTACAAAGCCTTTCAAAACGCCTATTGAATATGGCAAGCATATTGCGCAGCTTTCCAATATGCTCTGCGGCGGCAAAATTATGGTGCAGACCTTTGGGGATTTCAGGAGAGGAAGAAGAACTACGGAGGAGCGTCTTTGCAGGAATAATCTGATTCCTACCTTAAAGGATGCGGTTCCCGGGGACCTTTCTTTGGTATTCCCTCACAGGATCATGGTGGATATTGAGGAAATGCTGGTTGCCCTGGACAAAATTACTCCCGGTATTGCAGCGGAGGAAACCCTGCTTTATGGGGTGGAAGTGAAATTTTATTCAAACAGAGTTATTGTTAACAGAGATTTTGAAACCAGTGTTAAGGGGCTTCGGGCAATCGGTGACGGTGCAGGCGTAACCAGAGGACTTCAGCAGGCATCTGCAAATGGAATCAGTGTGGCCAGAAGCATATTAAGGAAATTGGAAGAATGAAGATCATAAAAAAGCTGATCGTATCTGTTTTGTGCCTGTTGATGGTCTTTCAGGCTGCCGGATGCGGAAAGGAAAATACGGACACCAAGGTTGTGCTTACCACAGGTTTTAAAAAGAACGAGATATTTCGCATTGAAACCATGTCCTGTACCCTGCCTGAGGTGATGGTGTATCTGACCAATGCCCAGGATCAGTATGAAAGCGTATATGGAAAAGAAATCTGGGAAACAGATTTAAATGGCGTAACGCTGGAAGAGAGCGTGAAAGAGACAGTACTGGCACAGCTGGCACAGATCAAGACCATGAACCTTCTGGCAAAACAGCATGGAGTCTCTCTGGAGGATGCAGAAATGGAAAAGGTGCGGCAGGCGGCTTCTTCGTATTATGGTTCCTTAAATGAGACAGAGATTGCAAGTATGCAGGTTACCAGGGAGACCATTGAGAATCTGTATGCAGAATTTGCACTGGCAAATAAGGTATATGAAGATATTATCAAGGATATTAATCCTGAGATCAGTGATGATGAGGCCAGAACCATTACCGTACAGCATATTCTGATCAAAACCTACGCATTAGATGGCACGGGAAAGAAAATAGATTATTCAGATGATGCCAGAAAAGAGGCAAGAAGGCGGGCGGAGGAGGTGCTTGCCCTTGCCAGGGAAGAGGGCAGTGATTTTGAAGAGCTGGCGCTTACCTACAGCGAAGGCGAAAAAACCACATGGTCCTTCGGCAAGGGTGAGATGAATAAGGAATTTGAGGATATTGCCTTTGATCTGGAGACAGAGGAGATCAGCGGAATCATCGAGTCGGAATACGGTTATCACATTTTAAAATGCATCAGCACCTTTAACAGAGAGGAAACGGATGCCAACAAAATCAAAATCGTGGAAAAGAGAAGAGAAGAGGTGTTTGGACAGGAGTACGATGCCTTTGTATCTACCCTTACAAGAACCTTGAACGAGGAACTTTGGGAGAGCGTTGCCCTTATCCAAAACGAGCAGGTAAAGACCCGGGATTTCTTTGATATTTACAATCAATATTTCAGTTAATAAAAATTTTAGAATTATAAAAATCCCGAAAATACTGGGGTTGCGAGGAATTATTAGCACTCATTTTGAACGAGTGCTAATTTTGTCTTGACTTTTAAAAAAAAGGGAATTACACTTGATTCTAGTATAAGAAACACATCCTATGCTAAAGGATGTGTATAACGGATATTGAGGAAAGAAAAAGGAGTGATTTATCGTGGCAGAAAAACACGGAAGCTTATCTATTAACAGTGAAAACATATTCCCGATCATTAAAAAATGGCTGTATTCAGACCATGACATCTTTTTCAGGGAACTGATCTCCAATGGCTGTGACGCCATAACGAAGCTGAAAAAGCTGGATATGATGGGAGAATACCCCTTGCCGGAAGGCTATAAGGGCAAGATACAGGTCTTGGTGAACCCGGAAGAGAAAACCCTTAAATTTATTGATAACGGTATTGGTATGACCGCAGATGAGGTAGAAGAGTACATCAATCAGATCGCTTTTTCCGGAGCAACGGATTTTATTGAAAAGTATAAGGATAAGACCAATGAAGACCAGATTATCGGCCACTTCGGACTGGGCTTTTATTCCGCGTTCATGGTGGCGGATGAGGTTCATATAGATTCCCTTTCATGGCAGGAGGGCGCAAAGCCGGTACACTGGGAGTGCGATGGCGGTACGGAATTTGACATGAAGGAAGGAGATAAGGCAGAAGTTGGTACTACCATTACTCTTTTTGTAAATGAGGACGTACTGGAATTTTGCAATGAGTACAAGGCAAGAGAAGTGATTAAAAAATACTGTTCCTTTATGCCTACTGAAATTTATCTTTCCAAGGAAAATACCAAAGATACCCAGACCATTGATGCGGAGGAAAAGCTGGAGAGTGATACGGTAGTTGAAGAGATAAAGCCGGAGAAGGAAGAGGACAAATTAAGATATAAGATTCTTAAGCGTCCTGAGCTTTTAAATGAAACCCATCCTCTGTGGATGAAGCATCCCAATGAATGTACCAGGGAAGAATATCTGGAATTTTACCGGAAGGTTTTCCAGGATTACAAGGAGCCTTTATTCTGGATCCATTTAAATATGGATTATCCTTTTAATTTAAAAGGTATCCTGTATTTCCCTAAGATCAATATGGAATATGAATCCATTGAGGGCGTAATTAAACTGTACAACAATCAGGTGTTCATTGCAGACAATATTAAAGAAGTAATTCCTGAGTTTCTGATGCTCTTAAAGGGTGTAATTGATTGTCCTGATCTGCCTCTTAACGTATCAAGAAGTGCCCTGCAAAATGACGGATTTGTCAAGAAGATTTCCGATTATATTACCAAGAAAGTGGCAGATAAGCTTTCCGGCATGTGCAAGACGGAAAAGGAAGAGTACGAGAAGTACTGGGATGATATCAGCCCCTTTATCAAATTTGGATGCCTTAAGGATGATAAGTTCTGCGAAAAGATGACAGACTATATTCTGTTCAAAAATCTGGAGGGCAAGTATCTGACCCTTCCTGAATGTCTGGAGGTCAATAAGACAGATCCTGATGAGATTTCTGATGAGCAGCAGGAGAAGGATGGCAAAACAGATGCTGAAAACAAGCCGGAAGTGGTAGACGCAGAGGGCAATGTGGTAACCACGCAGGAAGAGGATACGGAAATAGCAGACGAGGAAGAGGAAAAGAAGGAAAAGGTTATTTATTATGTAACCGATGAAAAACAGCAAAGCCAGTATATCAGCATGTTTAAGGCTGCTAAAATGGATGCTGTCATCCTGACACATAATATTGACCAGCCTTTCATTTCCCAATTGGAGGCTAAGAACGAAGGAATTAAGTTCCAGAGGATCGATGCCGACCTTACCGATACCTTTAAGGCTAAGACCAGCAAGAAAACCGAAAAGGAACTGGAAGAAGCCGCAGAAGCAATTGGAAAGGTAATGAAGAAGGCTCTTAAGAAGGATAAGATTACCATTAAGGTTGAAAAACTGAAAAATAAAAAGATTTCCTCCATGATTACCCTTTCTGAGGAAAGCAGAAGAATGCAGGACATGATGAAGATGTATTCCATGCCGGGCATGGATATGGGTGATTTTGGCAAAGAAGGAGAAACGCTGATCTTAAATGCCAACCATCCCCTGGTACAGTACATTATGGAGAATACGGAAAGTGATCATGTAAATATGATCTGCGAACAGCTTTATGATCTTGCACTTTTGCAGCATGCGCCCCTTGAGCCGGAGGCAATGAGCAAATTTGTATTAAGAAGCAACGATATTATGATGCTGCTCACCAAATAGGAAAATGGCTGCCCCGTCAGATAGAAAATGGCGGCAGGGTGTGTACTATGAACGGTTTGAATACCTCTGCATATTATATGATAAGTATATATGCAGAGGTATTTTTATGCCTGATAATCATTTGCACAGTGCTCAGACAGAGGCTGCTGATACAGGAAAGCTGAAGATCAATGTAACTTCATCTCTGGGCCTGATACCCATACAGGACGCAAGGATAACCATTTCCTATACAGGTGCACCGGACGTGGCAATAGAAAGATTAACCACAGATTCTTCGGGGCAGAGCGAGACCATCGATCTTCCTACTCCACCCCTTGAGTACAGTCTGGAACCGGTAGAGCAAATGCCTTATTCGGAATACAACATACAGGTGGAGGCTCCCGGATATGAGACCGTCATGGTTTCCGGGACGGAGCTGCTGCCGGAGGTTACAGCGGTGCAGCCTATTCGGATGAATCCCGTCGAAATTGCCACCCAGCCGGAGGAAGTGATCGTGATACCGGATCACACCTTGTTTGGAATATATCCGCCTAAAATCCCTGAAGCTGAGATAAAGCCTTTGGATGAAAGCGGCGAAATTGTTTTAAGCCGGGTAGTTATCCCTGAATATGTGGTAGTAGATATATAATTAGCAGACCTACCTATGTAAAAAATTAAAACCGCATAATTTGTGTGTATCCGGATTTACCTGTATAGACTCTATTTTATCGTGCCAGAAGGCTTGCTTGTGCTCTTTATCAAGCTGCAAATATGCTTCTTTCCAGTTGCCGCTGAAAGCGTTTATAATGGGCTTTGCAGTGCACCCGGAAGCGGTATCTAAAGTGCTCTTGCACATGCTGAGCTTATCTGCCAGCTGACCATACTGGGCGTCATAATATTCTTCCGTGATCCTGCCTTTCTGAAAAAGCATATTAAGCCGGCTTAACTCTGATTTTAATTTATTTATCTCCGCCTGGGGATCACTTCCGGTATCTTTCAGCAGCTTTAAGCGAAACTCCATCTGTAAATCTAATAACTCCTTAATTTTATTTTCTACATTGGCCAGTAAGTATTTTTCAACAGTAGTTTCATAAATGTCAATACCACCAGTGCACAGCAGCCTTGAACGCTGCTTTTGTTTGCAATGATACACAGGACTGACATAAACTTTGCCATTTGCTTTTTTGGTCTTATGCTGATAGCCGGCAAAATTATGGCCGCAAAATGGGCATTTGATTAACCCGGAGAAAATATAAGGCTCATTGCTGCCGGAATATACCTTGAGGTTTCCTATTTCCTTTATCTTAAGAAACTGTTCTTTTGTGATATATCCCTCGCAAAAATTATCTTTATCATAGGCATGGCCATAGTACACAGGATTTTTGAACATATACATAAGGGTAGTTTCAGCGGGGGCTAAATCACCGTATTTTTCCATAATGTAGTTAACGGTTTTTCTTTTGGAATAAAAGGTAAAAAAGTGCTCAAAAAAATCATCTACAATAGGGCTTGTTTTTTCGTCTTTCACAAATTTCTTATTTTCAACCCTGTATCCATAGCTTACATGAGCGCCGGAGAGGATTTCGCCATTCCGGCGCTTATAGGCAAAGACTTCCTTTATACGGTCAGAGTCGCGGTCGCATTCATTTTCGTTGACGGAAAGCATGATATTGATTGCAAATCGGCCATTGGCAGTAGAAGTGTCATACTCTTCAAATATAGTTTTCCAGTTACAATGATGTTTTTCCAGGATAGCCTGGGTATTATGATAGTCTTTAATGTTGCGGAACCAGCGGTCTAGTTTGGTTACCAGAATCAGATCTATTTTGTCGGCCTTTACATCCTCTAAGAGACGCAATAACTCCTTACGGTTCTGCATTTTTTTTCTGGCTGTGATTCCTTCGTCGGAGTAGTAGCCCACAATTTCATATTCGTGAGCCCTGGCATAGCTGGTTAAAGCTTCCCGCTGGGCATCCAGGGAAAGACCATCACGAACCTGCAGATCAGTACTTACACGATCATAAAGTGCACATCGGATTTTCTTCATAGAGCATTATCCTCCTGTACATCTTACTTATCTTTAGACATAAAAATGCCCGGCACTTGTATTTTCACTCGGAAAATGATACAATACATTTCAGGACGGAAAAATGTATTAAGTTGCAAAAATCTTTCCCAAAGGGGCTATGCTATGGAGATTCGCAGAGATTTTTACTTAGATAAACTGGTCAGAAGAAAAAACAATGGATTGATTAAGGTAATTACAGGTATTCGAAGATGTGGAAAGTCCTATCTGCTGAATAATATTTTCTATAATCATTTGCTGGAATCCGGCGTCCCGGCTGACCACATTATTCGTTTTGCTTTTGACTCCGCAGATGACTTGTATTTGATAGGAGAAAGTCCTGTCAAAATTGAAAAGGAAAAACGTGGGGTTGATCCGGAGAAATTTATGGCATATATTCGTTCTAAAGTTACTGCTGATGGAATGTATTATCTGCTTTTGGATGAAGTTCAGCTGATGGACTGCTTTGAATCTGTATTGAATGGTTATCTGCGTAAAGATAATATGGATGTATTTGTAACTGGAAGTAATGCAAAATTCCTGTCTAAAGATATTGTGACAGAGTTTGCCGGACGTGGAGACGAAGTCCATATGTATCCCTTGAGTTTTTCGGAATTTATGTCGGTTTACAGGAGTGACAAGTATATGGGATTATCTGAATATATGCTTTACGGAGGAATCCCACTGGTTGTTCTTCGTGAAGATACTGGCGATAAGGCGGCAGCATTGCAAAACCTGTTTAGCGAAATTTATATCCGGGATATTTTTAAACGTAACCGTATTAAAAACATTGGTGAACTGGAAGACCTGCTGAATATCCTTTCTTCTGCCATTGGTTCTCTGACTAATCCTGAGAAGCTGAAAAATACCTTCAGGACTGTAAAGAAGTCCAAAATTACTTCAAAAACCATCAAGAAATATCTGGATTGTTTTGAGGATTCTTTCCTGATTGAATCAGCCCAGAGATACGACATCAAGGGTAAGGCATATATTGAAACTCCAAAGAAATACTATTTCTCTGATCTTGGACTACGTAATGCAAGAATTAACTTCCGTCAGTTTGAGCAGACACATTCCATGGAGAATGTAATTTATAACGAACTGCGTATGCGTGGATACAGTGTGGACGTTGGCGTTGTTACCATTGCTGAGAAAGATCAGGAAGGAAAGGTAACTCGCAAGCAGCTGGAAGTTGACTTTGTATGTAATCTTGGTTCCTCCAGATATTATATTCAGTCAGCTTATTCATTACCTGATGAAGCGAAACGCACGCAGGAGATCAGACCCTTCAGAAAGATTGACGATTCTTTCAGGAAGATTGTTATTACAAAAGATATTGTACAGCCCTACTATGATGACTATGGTATTTTGACCGTGAATATTTATGATTTCCTTCTTGATCCGCAAATTCTTGAAAGATAGCACAATGTAAATTATAATTCGCTGAAAAATTTTGGTAAATCAAATATTGTACTGAGTTTTTTCTAAATATCTTAACATCGGCAATCCCAAAATGTCAGTATAAGTGAAAGAAAGATGTACAAGCGGTGAAACATATTAATTATTAAGCAGAAGAAAGGGAGAGGATTCTATATGGATAAAGAGTATACTCCTATGGCTGAAAGTTTTATGGAATCATTGGCTAAACTGTTAGCGCACCAGTATGGATGTACAGTGGAAGGGCTTGTAATCACTAAAAAGGAGGAGAAAGAAAAAGAGCCGTCATAAACCATGGTGATTGATACCTCACTTTCTGTGGTTGAATTGTTCATGGTTATGAAGTATAATGAAAGCTAATAAATTGGCAGTTAAGGAAAAGAATTAAAAATGAAAAAGGAACTTTTATTATTTACAAGTATTATTTGCCTCTCTGTTATCCTTTTCGGCTGTGCCGGCAATGCTAATGGAATTTCTTTAAATAGTGAACAAACAAATCAAAGTAAGGAAGAAATTTCAAGGATAGTCAATGCTGACGAACTGGCAACTGTATTTGGTATTTCAATTTCTCTGCCTCAAAATAAAAATTGGATTTCCGATTGTGAATATTATTTGACAGATGAAAATAGTTTGCAAATTGCATATTATGATTCTATAGCTGATTCAAATTGTATAGTGTTAGTGTCCAAAAATGAAAGTCTTGTTTTGCCGGAAAATGAATATAATGAAGACCTGACTGAGTTTTGGGAAGGAAAAACTATTGCAGATCAAACTATTACTGTCAAGGTACAGCATGAAAAAGATAACGGTAGCGCAGTTCTTGCAACTTGGGAATATAAAGAATATCAATTTGCAATAACGGGGAATGCAATAGAGAATGTTGATTGTATTCCTAAAGTTGCGCTGAACATTATCAATCATTTAAATTGATAAATAATATAACTTTTCATTTATCAATCATTAAAAAAGACAGACAGATCCTACAGCCAGGCCGCTCTTTTCCCCTTTATCGATCCTGTTCGTGCCGCTTAGAGAGGATCTGTGTTTGCTCCTTTTTGCCTACCGGTATGGAAAAAGAGTATTTTTTCGTTCATTCTAATACCGGCATTGAATTACTGTATTCAATTTCCAAAGCTCCGCCTGCTGTATCAAAGGCTTTTAATTTTGCCAAATCTTCTTCTGAATTTGAGGAAACAGTAACATGAAGTCTGTACGGATCTTCATAAACAGCAGATTCGTCCATATCAGTTTTATAACCGAGAAGTGTTCCCATGTTTTCCCGATAATAGTTATAAATGTTTTGAATACGCTCCCAAATCTGTTCGTCAAAATAAATGTCACTTCTTTGGCTGACCATGCTCTCTACATATTGGCGCAAATCAGTATAGAACAAATCGCTGGTGTCATAGCAGACATACTGTTCGTCCTCATAAATTTTATACTGCTCCATTTGCTCAAAAGTCATTAGTTGACCGCGAATAAAAGCATAATCTTGTAAACTTTCAATGTCATTTACATTATACATGAAAACGTAAATCAACGGAATATCCGCGCCTCCATCAATTTCGCCTTTTTGCTGCGGAATATAGGCGCTTTAAACCATTGCGTTTTCTTCAATAGACGAGCCAATAATTTTACCATACCCGTCTGTAGAGCGACGATGCAGACCGGTAAGCTGCAACTGCATATCCGCAGGAACAGTGGAATCAAAGAGAATATTTTCATCGTTATCAATCAAAGTTAATTCCATAGGCGATACAGAGGGCACAATGTTTACATTCAGTTGCTCCAAAAACTGTCTGCACAATTCCAGATATTCAGCAGCAAGCTGATTTCTTTTTTCAATATCCAATGGATAACTTTCAAAGTAAAATCTTAATTCTTCTGTTATTTTTGCTATAAGTTCCGGGTCTGCGTCAGCAGGGGTAATCGCTGTTTGGTCGTCCGTATCAGTTGGGATTGATTGTGCAAACTCGACAGTACACATCCAATCCTGTCCAAATAAAAAGTTATTGTTTGTCAAAACGAAATAGTACCAATCATCATCCGAAAGCGGTGTTTCCAACAAGGCTATATCATAGGCTTTTGAAAGGTCAATTATCATTGTTCCGCTTGAATGGGCAGGTATCTCAGTGTTACTGAAAGACACGTTGCCAGTAAGCGGTTCAACTTCTTCACTGGTACTCCAACGCATTAACTTGAGGGCAGACTGAAAATGAAGCTCTTTATCAGACCTGTTTTCCACTTGAATGGAAACCACTCCATTCCCCTCATAAGTTGCTGATAAGGAAAGTTCATCCCCGGATAGAGATGAAAATAAACTGATTGTAAAAGCCGTCATGGAAAAACAGCAGAGAAGCGTCGCTGCAACTACTCCCCATTTTATCCATTTAGACTGTTTCTTTCCTCTTTTGCTGTGAGCTTTTTTTTGAATATTTCTTTTATAGTTGATAGCTTCCTCATAGTACTTGTCGTCAACTTCATTCATGGCTTCGGAAAACTTCCTTGAGTTCATACGAATACCTCTCTTTCGATTAAACAGTTTTTCAGTTTCTGACGAATAAGAGTCAGCCGAACAGATACATTTTTTTCAGATATTCCCACGCGTTTCGCTATGTCTGCATAGCTATCCATATACGCATAACGTAGCATGAAGATAACACGTTCCTTTTGGGACAGAGTATCTAAAAAACTTTCGATAATGCGAGCTAACTCTCTGGCTTCAATCTCGGCTTCTACTGTGTTTGGGTCTGGTATGCAGGTTTCTATTTCCTCCATAGCAATCGTGTAATGACTGTTTCGTTTTGCTGCTCCCTTTTTGTAATAAATTTTCAACGAAATGTTCCGAACGACTTTACAGACATAGGTCAGCAGTGGGTCGGGCTTCGCCGGTGGGACTGAGTTCCATACGCCTAAGTAAGCGTCATTGACACATTCCTCTGCGTCTTGCCTGTTGTTCACAATGTTATACGAGAGCTTCTGATAAACTTTGCCGTATTTTATATCAAGTTCCCGTATGGCTTCTTCTGAACGTTTAAAAAAAAGTTCTATTATTTTTTCATCTTCTATCAAATGCACCGCCTCCTTTCCGGCTTCACCTATATACTACGGTTTTAGTGGCGAATACTAAATCAAATCCAAAATTTTTCAAAAAAATTATTCCACAAATTATACCACACCCAGAGTCAGATTGCTTTCGTTAGCTTTTGCCGCTTCGCTGGCGGCTCTGCGTTGTTCCTCACTGAATGTGGTTCAGACAGGGCTATAAGAGCATTAACAATGCTAAGGCATTCAAGAAAAAATTGGGAAAATGGGTGTTGTGTCCCAGATTAAGATATATAAAGCAGACGAAGGGGCTGTCGGGAAATAGGTATACTTTTCTTAAACATACAGTAGTCCATGACGGGGTTCCTGATGATTCCACAGCTCCCAATTATTACGTAAGATACAGAGATTATATTAAAAATGTGGTATCTTCAGAGATTTATGCTACCTGGCCGGATAGCGCCATTTATGCAAATACGCTGGCAATTATGTCATTTACATTAAACAGAGTCTATACGGAGTGGTACCGGAACCGGTACTGATTCATGGTCAGAAACCAGCGGCTGCCTTAAACGCTGCTATAGCATGACAGATTATTATAAAGATCCGGGTGTCAAAAGGTGCTTTTAGAAAGTGCTCTTGGCAGATTGCACAAAAGGAATTGCATGCTGTCAGCTTCGAAAAATGGATTTTCTAAATGTTCTTAGGAAGGGTATCTTACCGGACGCAACCATCCGCAATTCGCCATCCGGGCTCAAAGCGGACTTTTCGGAACATCCATGTCCCGAAATTGCTGCTCTGCTTAAGGCCATTAAGAAAATCTCATTTTCCTTAGCAATGACAGCTTAGTAATTTCTTTTGTGCAATCTGACAATTCCAAATTTACCAGGCATCTTTTGACACCCGGATCTTTATAAATAAATAATGACACCAGATATCATTTCATATATAATAAAAGAAATGCTTGGATGTAATTACCAAAGAAAAATGGCAGGTGGGATTAATATGAATAAAGCAGGAAAGATATTGGCGAAGGTGGCAGCAGCGGTCCTTATTTTGGCAGTGGCAGTAAGCGGGAGAATAACTCCTGATAATATGTTGTATGTTCAGGCCTCGGGACGACCTGTTGCAATCAGCTCCTGTCTGATTTCAGGGACAGATGTAGTGTGTCAGCTCAAGGCCTCCAGTGTTCCTGAAAGTGATGACGGTAAGTATTATCTTTATGCAGATGAAGTTTATCAGGATGGACCAACGGGAAGTGTTGTGGCAAAGGCGGAGGCAGGAAGTTCTGTTTCGGTAAGCTTTCCGCTGAATTATAATACCCCCCAATCCAACTTAAGCCGTAAGTTTCTGGTTGCGGTAAAGCGGAATGGACAGATGGTTCAGGTAAGTGATGAGCATTACATTACAAATCCGGAAGCCATTGCCCTCTATACTTCCCCACGCAGGGATATGGGAATCAAAGGCATTTTGCCAGACGTTACCAGGGTTTCCAATGGGGAACTGCAGGATCTTGGCATTCGGCAGATTGTTTATAATATGGACGTAGGCGAGATTTGCGCCGGGGAATCTACAGCCGGTGCCATCCCCTTTCATTACAATGGCCAGACCTACTACTTTAATGGAGAGATACTTTCCAATTATGATTCTACTATCAGAAGCTTCAATAACTATGGAATGCAGGTCACACTGGTTTTATTAAACGGAGGGGCAGGTGCTTATGCACAGGATCTGGTCCATCCCCTTGCAGCAGGCGGCGATTGTCCGGGATACGCGTTAAATGTGGCAGACGCCTCCGGCACCAATCATTTAAAGGCAATCGGCGCGTTTTTAGGACAGCGTTATTCCGGGCAGATGGGCTGCGGGCAGGTTGATAACTGGATCGTGGGCAATGAAGTGAATGCCCGGACCTCCTGGTGGTATACCAGCTCCACATCCCTTGATTTGAACGTGAACATTTATGTTAAGGCATTCCGTATCATTTATAATGAGATAAAGAGTCAGAATGCCAATGTGCGGATCTATAATTCCATTGACCAGGAGTGGAATCGAAAATCCAATCCCGGCAGTTTCCTTGCAAAGGGCTATCTGGATCAATTTAATTACTATATCAACAGGGAGGGAAATATTGACTGGGGACTTTCCTATCATCCTTATAACTCCCCCTTATATGATCCTTATGCATGGAACGGGCCGGCAGTATGGGTAAAGGACAGCATTACAACCCCTTATATTACCATGCAGAACATTGATATTTTGATTAATTATATGCATCAGGGCCAGTTTTTAAATCCGAATGGAGAAGTAAGGAGCATTTCCCTTGCGGAAATAGGATATACTTCTGCTTTTGGCACAGAGGCTCAGGAGGCCTCTATTGCGTATGGCTACCTGAAAGCAGCCTCTCTTCCCGATGTGGATGCATTTATGCTGTTCAGACAGACGGACGAGGCCTCTGAGATGGAAAGTCATCTGGACCTTGGCTTATATGACTTAAACGGAAATAAAAAGCCGGCCTATGAAATTTACAAGAATCTGGGAACAGCAAATGAAGCCGCCGCAAAAGCAAGGGCATCTGAAATTATCGGTATGGATATTGATCAGATGATCAGTCAGAATATTATGTGGACCAGAGGCGGCAATGGGGTAGTACAGTAACAGAAAATCGCTGCCATCATGGCAGAATTTGAGCGCAGGCTGCGGAGCCTGCGCTTTTTATATATAACAGGAAATTCCTCCGGATTTTCCTGTTATACAAAAGCCCTCCGGCGGGATGCGTTTTTCGTGGAGAGGTAGTTATGCATACGCATCCGTTCGCGCGCGAAGTGTCGCAAGCGACACTTTGCTCTAACAGAATTCGGGTGTCAAAAGGTGCTTGGTAAATTTGGAATCGGCAGATTGTACAAAAGAAATTGCTAAGCTGTCATTGCAAAGGAAAATGAGATTTTCTTAATGGT
>USJG01000041.1 GCA_900554925.1 uncultured Lachnospiraceae bacterium | reverse complement strand
GAACCATACAATGAGCAGGAAAAAAGGAGAATCCATGTAGATCCGCCTGAGCCGGAGGAGGGGGAAAGGGATCCCATGAATATTGAATATCATGTTGCCAAAAGGTTCCCGGCAGATGACAGAAACGGACGATTGAGCAAGTTTGTATATCAGTATAGTGACGCTGCAAAAGCCAGAAAAAATTACGAAGAGTTATTTGACTGGGACATCATAGAGTGTGAAAACACTGATCCGGATAAGCCTCTTTTCTATTGTGCTACCGGACCCGGAACACCGGACTGGGAGCCAAGCGTTCCCTCCTTTATCTATGGATTTTTAAAAGACAGGCAGACCGATGAAACAGGGAAAGCTCCATTTTTTATGATAGAGGTAAACAGTATTGAGGATACTATAAAAAAGGTGGAAGCCTATGGTGGAAAGGTGTTAAAGCCCAGATATAAGGAATGCGGGAAAGATTACGCCATCATTGAAGACAGCGAAGGAAATGCATTGTATTTGTGGGAGCACATTGTTAAAAAGTAGGAAAGAGAGAATACATGGAAGCTTTATTTAAGGTTGAAAACATTTATAAACAATTTGGCGCGACAAAGGCACTTAAGGATGTTTCCATGGAAATATATCCGGGAGAGGTCAGAGGCCTGCTGGGAGAAAATGGAAGTGGAAAATCAACCTTATCCAATATCATTGCAGGAATCTATGGGGCAAGCAGTGGAGAAATGTTTTTTCAGGGGGAAAAATACCGGCCGGAAAACATTCAGGATTCAGGAACAAAAGGAATCTTTCTGCTTGCTCAGGAAACAGATACGATTGCAGGCATGACTGTATATGAAAATATGTTTCTTGGAAGGGAAAACTTAGATGGCGCCACCAGACTGGTAAGTATTAAGAAGCTGTGTCAGACAACGGAAGAAATCCTCAGACAGAACGGACTGGAACATATTAAGCCGGAAGATAATGTGGAAAAATATTCTTTTGAAGATCGAAAGATGCTGGAGGTTGCAAGAGCAGTACATCGAAATCCTAAAATACTTATTATTGATGAAACTACGACTGCATTATCTCATGGAGGACGTCAGAAGATATATGAGATTATCAGGCAGATGAGAAAAGAAGGCAACAGTATTATTTTTATTTCTCATGACCTGGATGAAATCATGGACGTGTGCGATTCTGTGACCATTCTCAGGGATGGCTGCTATATTGATACCCTTAAGAGGGAACAGATGGACAAAGAGAAAATACGCTCCCTGATGATAGGCAGAGAATTTGATGGCAGTTATTACAGGGCTGACTGGCAGGAGAGCTGGGAAAAAAATATAGTGCTCAGAGCTGATCATATTTATTACAGGAATGTATTAAAGGATGTGAGTATTCAGCTCCATAAGGGAGAAATTCTTGGAATTGGAGGGCTGACAGAAAGCGGAATGCATGAGCTTTGCAAAGTGATCTTTGGTGTGATCCGCCCGGATGCAGGAGAGGTTATCTATCAGGATGAAACCAGAATAACTTCGCCGCAGGCGGCTTTAAAGAAAAAGCTGGCCTATATTCCAAAGGACAGAGATACAGAATCACTGTTTATGACCGCAAGCATTAAGGATAACATTGTGGCAGCGTCTTGGGATATATTAAGAAAATATGGTGTGATCCTGCCAAAAACAGAAACAGAGCTGGCAGATAAATATGCCGCGTCCCTTCAGGTAAAAATGAATCATATCAGACAGTATATCAGTGAGCTTAGCGGCGGTAATAAGCAGAAAGTAGCTATTTGCAAGTGGCTGGCAAATGATTCGGAGATTTTTCTGATGGACTGCCCCACAAGAGGCATTGATGTGGGAGTAAAGGCAAACATCTACCTGTTAATGCAGGAACTGAAAAAACAGGGAAAATCCATTATCATGGTTTCGGAAGAACTGACGGAACTGATAGGAATGTCAGACAGGATCGTGATTTTGAAGGATGGAGAATGCAGCGGAGAATTTCTAAGACACGACAAACCCAGCGAACAGGAAATTATCAGAACGATGCTATAGCATGAGAGGTGGACAACAGATGAAAAAGATCAACAGTAAATTCATGAAAGATATTGTGCCATACATTGGACTTATTGCGCTTATCGTCCTGTTTTCTCTTACCACAAACGGAAGATTTACCGCTGCCAGAAACCTGACGAATATCATAGGGCAATCTATGGTAACAATGATTGCAGCATGCGGAAGTGTTTTTGTCATGGCCCATAATAATCTGGATTTTTCATTGGGCGGCGGCTGCGCCCTGGTCGCAGCATTAAGTTTTTTGGTGACAAAAGGGCAAAACCTTTTTCTGACGCTGCTGATGTGTATTTTCTTTGGCATTTGCTGCGGAATGATTACTGCCCTTATTCACGTGAAAGGTAAGATACCGGCGTTTATGGCAGGTATGTGTATTATGTTTGTGGGAAGAGGTGTTGTGGAAGGTCTGGCAAGCAATATGGTAATGAATCTTCCGGCAAGCTCCACCCAATATGCAAATAATCTGTTCTATTTGTGCTTTATAGTGGTTGTGTTTATAGTAGCTGCAATATTGTTTAATTATACGAAAATCGGTAAGGCGCAGAAAATGATAGGAGCAAATCCCAAAACAGCACAGTTAAGCGGTATTGCAGTAGGAAAATATAAAGCGATTGCCTTTGCAATAAGCGGTACGACTCTTGGGATTTCGGCATTTCTTACAATGATTCGTATAGGCAGTGTCACAAAAACCATAGGAAGCGGTTTGGAAACAGATGTATTGATTGCCTTGACGCTTGGAGGAATCCCTTTGACTGGCGGCACGGGCACGAAATTAAGAGCTGCATTTGTGGGTACACTAACTTATTATGTTCTCGGAAACGGACTTACTATCTGGGGATTGAGTGCAAACGTAATCTATATTGCAAAAAGTGTAATCTTTCTGATTACCGTATTTATAACAATGGAAAGAAACAGTCAAAAATATGCTTTGTAAGACTGTAAAAATCAAAAATAAAAGGAGGAAAAACATGAAAAAGAAACTTATGACAATTGTATTGACGGCCAGTATGATTATGGCTGTGCTAGCCGGCTGCGGAAGTACCGCCAATGATGCACAGACGCAAGACAAGCCGGAGGCAGATGAGAGTGTAGAAGAAACACAGCAGGCAGACAGCGCAGAAAATGAATCGGAAGCTGTTCGCAAAATCGGTGTCATCTTCTATGGAAAAGATGACGATCTGGGACAATGTGTTTATGCCGAGGTCAATCATGCCGCAGAGGTAATTGGCGCCGAAGTGGAATGGGCATTAGGTGATTTTGATACGGAATCCCAGCTTACTTCTGTGGAAAACCTGATTTCAGCAGGCTGTGAAGGAATTATGTTTATGCCCATTGAAGATGCCAGTGCACAGAAAGTAGGACAGGTATGTGAGGAAAGCGGCGTATACTTTGCTATCTGTTTCAGGGATATTCTTGACAGTGATATTAAATCCTACGTAGAATCCTGCGAGTATTACGTTGGCAGCTGCTGGGAGGATGACAAGGGTGCTGCCGAAGAGCTGGTTAAGGTTATGGCAGAAGATGGCAGAAGCGTATTTGGGCTTGAAAAAATGAATCCTTCTATCGCACTTGCAGTCCGTAATGATGGTTTTGCAGATGGTGTGGCAGCAGTGGGCGGATCAATTGTAGCTGAATATGAAGTACCTAATGATGGGAACAGTCAGACGCATATTAACGGTGTTACCAATTTCTTAAATCTGTATCCGGATATGGATGGTATTCTTATGACCACCTCCAGTCAGGGAGCGGCAGAGTCTATTGTAAATACAATTAAACAAAATACCTCTCCAGGTGATGTGACGCTTGCCATGTTTGATCTTTATGATGGTATTGCCGCTGACTTTGAAGAGGGCTGGGTTACAGCCGCAGCAGCAGGTAATTCACCGGATGCATTGTTTGTATTCCTTGCACTGTTTAACTCTGTAGACGGTACGCCTTTATCTGACAGCTTTATCAATTTATCCCAGAAGCAGGTTATTGTGACCAGTGCAGAGGAATGTGCTGATTATGAGAAATATATTGACAATCCGGATTATCAGATTTATTCAGATGATACCCTTAAGAGTCTGGTTGGAAGATATAATGCGGATGTTACATTAAGTGATTATACGCAGATCATGGATGCATTTTCATTGGATTGGGTAAAGGAAAATGCAGAATAACTCCAAGTAAGATGTAGCCGAGGTAACTACTATGCAGATGATAACAAAATTTGTGAAAAATTATATACTCATGGTCGGAGTAACAGCAGTACTCATTGCATTATTGTTGATATTCGCACCTGCTACGAGAAATATGACAACGGTGGCAACACTTTTGAAACAGGGAATTGCACCTGCAATTCTGGGATGGGGAGTACTTTTCAATATCAAGGCAGGAAACTGGGATTTTGGCGTAGGAGCAGAGGTGCTGGTGGCTGCAATAGTCGGCGGTAATATTGCGAAAATATTGAATACAGGTATCCTGGGAGTCATAATATGCTGCATGTTAACAGGCATTATTGCAGGCTGCATATCTGGAGCGTTATACTATGTTTTTAAGATTCCCACAATAATCATATCAATCGCTATTATGATGATTTATGAGAGTATATGTGGAATTGTATTTGGAGGCAAGGGAGTTTCTCTGGGGTTAGAATATCTGACACTTGGAAAATTCCCGGGAAACCTTCTGCTGCTGATGATCTGTTTTGTATTAGCCTACACGATTTATTTTAAAACTCGGATTGGTTATAATATTAAAGCGGTAGGAAGCAATATTAAAATTGCCGAGACCAATGGGATTGATGTAATAAGAACCAAATCCACCGCGTTGGCACTGGCAGGGCTGTTTGCAGGTCTTTATGCGGCCGTCAATCTCGGATCATCAGGAGTAACCCGTACAGTCAGCGCTATGGGAACCATGGGTACCTGCTTTAATGCAATGATGTGTGTATTTATTGGTCTTTCCATTGTAGGAAAAGGGAATATTTTTGCAGCTATCTATTTTGGAGCGGTAATTATGCAGATGATTCAGATGGCGCTTATGGTATTTTCCATACCTACCCAGTATAGTCAGGTAGTAATTGCAGTCTTTGTTATCATTTTTATGCTGCTTTCAACAAATGCTCCGGATTTACAGGAGAGCATGAGAAGAAGGAAAGAACAGAAAAAGCTGCCCGGTTGAATGTACAGACAGTAAAAAGAAACAGAAGGATATTCTTCATTATGGTTTTATCAGTTCATAATGAAGAATATCTTTTTGTCTGAAACAGTTATCTTAAGAAAGATGTACAACTGTGAAATCATAGGATTTAAAGAAGAGGGAAAAGGGTGGTGAAACAATGACGGAATTTGACTGGGAGGTAACAGAGGAAAGAAAGGCTTACATAAAAAATCTGCTGGTAAAGCTTTATGCGGCTCAAACAGGCATGGAGGTTAAGGAGATAAAAGTTAAACTTACAAAGGATGCCACTAAGGAACTGTAATGGAGCAGGAAATCTGTTTTACTACTGTAAAATCTCCCTGCCCACCTGAAAAGGCAGCGGCAGTGGAGCCAAAGTCAATGCTCTGGTCAATGGAAAGGTCTGCTTTGGGGTCAATTCCGTTTTTCTTTAAGATGAATTCAAAGACCATTTCCGGCATACCGCCTGCACGCCCGCCTAAGACATTGGTTCCCTTTAGCATATCCCAGCTAAAGTTGTCAATGGGCTGTCTGGAAACCAGAAAATTGCCGGCTCTCTGGGTTAACTGCGCAAAATTTACCACATAATCCTGAGTACCGCCGGCATAAGTATAGATAGTGGACTCGCTTCCCATAAAACCTATGTCTGCTTCATCTGTAAGCACAGCAGTCATGGTTTTGTCGGCACCAAAGCCTGTTACAAGAGTCAGATCAATGCCTTCCTCCTTAAAGTAATCTTCCTCAATGGCAACATACATAGGGGCATAAAAAATGGAATGAGCCACCTCATTTAAAGTGACCTTTGTAAGAGAATCATCTGAAGGAGTGTCTGTTTCCTTATCTGCCTGTTTACCGCAGCCTGCAAGAGAACTGGTTATAAGAAGTGCAGTGAGCAGAAGTCCTGCTGTTTTTTTAAGTATTTTTTTCATAATAACCTCCGATTTCCTTATTTAAGCCGGCAGTATTCCTGACCGGCAGTTGATGATTTATCTTATGCTGGCAAAAAGAAAAAGCGCCTGTCCTATAGAGATTATGCGGCACCTTTTAAACACTTTTGCAGGCTAATCTTTTATGGACAACAAGCGACAAAAAATATATAATAGAAGCAATAGGGAATTTATCCGGCAGATTAAGGAGGAGAATAGTATGGGTTTAATTAAAGCAATTACCAGTGCGGTGGGAGGGGTAACAGCCGATCAGTGGAGAGAGTACTTTTATTGTGACTCTCTTGATACAGATGTATTGGTAACAAAAGGAAAGAAGCGTACCAGTACAAGAAGCGGTGGAAACAATAAAGGGGAGGAAAATATTATCTCCAACGGTTCCGTAGTAGCTGTCAATGAAGGGCAGTGCATGATCATTGTGGATCAGGGCAAGGTGGTTGAATTTTGCGCGGAAGCCGGTGAATTTACATATGATGCATCTACAGAGCCAAGCTTACTTTATGGAAGTCTGGGAGAGAACATTAAAAAGACCTTTGCCACAGTGGGGAAGCGTTTTACCTTTGGCGGTGATACGGCAAAGGATCAGAGAATTTATTTCTTTAATACCAAAGAAATCATGGGAAATAAGTATGGAACAGCCAATCCGGTTCCTTTCCGCGTGGTTGATCAGAATATTGGTCTTGATATTGATATCTCCATTAGATGTAATGGGGAATATTCCTATAAAATTACAGATCCTCTTTTGTTCTATACAAATGTGTGCGGCAATGTGACAGAGGATTATGAGAGAAGTGAAATTGACAGCCAGTTGAAGACGGAGCTTATGACGGCTCTTCAGCCCGCATTTGCCAAGATTTCCGCAATGGGCATCCGTTACAGTGCGGTTCCTGCCCACACTATGGAGCTTGCGGAGGCATTAAACGAGGTGCTTTCCGAAAAATGGGCGCAGCTTCGCGGTATTGAAATCGTTTCCTTTGGCATTAATACAATGAAAGCCTCTGCGGAAGACGAAGCGATGATCAAGGAGCTGCAAAAGAGTGCAGTGCTGCGTGATCCTAATATGGCGGCAGCTACTTTGGCAGGAGCACAGGCAGAAGCTATGAAGGCAGCGGCCTCCAATACCTCTGCCGGGCCTATGATGGCCTTTGCAGGCATGAATATGGCAGCACAGGCAGGCGGCATGAATGGACAGCAGCTATTTCATATGGGACAGCAGACAGCGTCTGCACCGAAGGCAGCACCTGCCCCGGCGGCAGAGGCTCCTAAAGCAGAGGGCTGGGTCTGCACCTGTGGCCATACCGGAAATACAGGCAAGTTCTGTTCTGAATGCGGCGCACCTATGCCGGAACCTAAACCGGAAGGCTGGACCTGTTCCTGCGGCACAGTAAATAAAGGGAAATTCTGCCATGAATGCGGAGCCAGGAAACCAGCCGGAGAACCTTTATACAAATGTGATAAGTGCGGATGGGAACCGGAAGACCCTAAGAATCCGCCAAAGTTCTGCCCTGAATGCGGCGACCCTTTCAATGAAAGTGATATGCAGTAATAAAGACAGGGACAAGGTGCTGTTATGAGTGCAAACATCATAGGAATCATTGTGATACTGGTACTGATGCTCATGGTGATCGGCGGTATAGGCTATGGAGTCTGGCGTGCCAAAAATGCAGTGGAATCTTTTTCGCGGGGGGCTTTTGGAACCCCGGATATCAGAGAGGGGCTAAGACAGGTGGAACAGGAATATGCGTCCACGCCTAAGTCAGTGTCGGCCATGACAAGCCTGTATCTTCCAAAAATAAAAAAGGATTTTCCTGAATTTCAGTATGATGAAATGAAAGTCAGGGCAGAAAATGCCCTGACTTCTTATCTGCTGGCAGTAGATAAAATGGATCCCGGAGCTTTGAAGGAAGGAAACAGAGAGCTTAGGGACAAACTGGAAATGCACCTTGAAATGCTGAAGGCGGCCGGGAATAAAGAACACTTTAGAAGTATTAAGCTTCACAGGACAGAAATTTCCGACTATAAAAAGAGAAACGGCAGATGTATTATTACCTTTCAGACTGCCCTTCAATACTATCATACTTTAACAGATGAAAATGGGAAGGTGCTGGAAGGCAGCGAGAGCCTGCTTAACCAGTCTAAATACAATACAGATGTTATTTATATACAGGACAGAAATCTGGTGGAGGATGAGAGGGATTTGTCTCTTGGACTTAACTGCCCTAACTGTGGGGCGCCTGTCTCCGGAGTAGGAAGCAAATTTTGTGAGTATTGCGGTACGCCTGTTGTAGAACTGAATATTTATGCGTGGACTTTCAGCAATATTACAGAAGCAAAATGAAAATATGACAGGTTATTGTTAAAATATGATTATGTAAAATAACAGGAGTTATTTATAAATGAGTCTATATGATACCTTAAACGAACAGCAGAAAAAAGGTGTGTTTACAACAGAAGGCCCGGTCCTTCTTTTAGCCGGTGCCGGATCAGGAAAGACCAGGGTGCTTACGCACAGAATTGCATATTTAATTGATGAGCTGGGAGTGAATCCCTGGAACATTATGGCGATTACCTTTACCAACAAAGCAGCCGGAGAGATGAAGGAGCGGGTGGAGGATATTGTCGGCATGGGCGCAGACAGCATCTGGGTTACCACCTTTCATTCTACCTGTGTGCGAATATTGCGGCGCTATGCGGACCGTCTGGGGTATGACAATAATTTTACTATTTACGATACGGACGACCAGAAATCAGTAATGAAGGATATTTGCAAAAGGCTTCAGATAGACACAAAGATGCTGAAGGAGAGAAGTATTCTTTCTGCTGTTTCATCGGCAAAGGATGAATTGATCACCCCTGATGAATACGCGCTGGGCGCAATGGGGGATTTCAGAAAGTTAAAGATCGCACAGGCGTATAAGGAATATGAGGCAGCGCTTAAAAAGAGCAATGCCATGGATTTTGATGATCTGATCATGAAAACGGTGGAGCTTTTTAAGAATGATGCAGAAGTGCTTGGAAGCTATCAGAAGCGCTTTAAGTACATTATGGTAGATGAGTACCAGGATACCAATACTGCCCAGTTTGAACTGATAAGGCTTCTGGCAGACGCCCACCATAATCTCTGCGTAGTAGGTGATGACGACCAGTCTATTTATAAATTCAGAGGTGCCAACATCAGAAACATCCTGGATTTTGAGAAGGTTTATCCGGAGGCGGAAGTGATCCGGCTGGAACAGAATTACCGTTCCACCCAAAATGTGCTGGACGCTGCTAATGCAGTGATCCGCAATAATAAGGGAAGAAAGAGCAAAACCCTCTGGACGGATAAAGGGGAGGGCAATCGAATCCATTTCCGTCAGTTTGAAAATGCCTATGAGGAGGCAGAGTTTATTGCAGGCGATGTAAAATATAAAAAGAGAGAGGGGATTGCCGATTACAGCGACTGCGCGGTACTTTACAGGACGAATGCCCAGGCAAGGCTTTTGGAGGAACGTTTTATCATGGAGGGAATCCCTTACAATGTAGTGGGAGGAACAAATTTCTATGCCAGACGTGAGATTAAAGATTTGCTGGCCTATTTAAAGACCATCGATAATGGACGTGACGATCTGGCGGTTAAGCGTATTATCAATGTTCCCCGGCGGGGGATCGGCGCCTCCACCATTGCCAAGGTGCAGGATTATGCGGATATGCGGGAGATCAGTTTTTATGATGCCCTGCGCCAGGCAGATGAGATCATGGGCATTGGAAGGAGCGCCGCCAAGTTAAGGCCTTTTGTAACCATGATACAATCTTTCAGGAGCAAGCTTGAATTTTATGGGCTGGAGGATCTGATCAAAGACATAATCGAGACCACCGGATATGTGGCGGAGTTAGAAGTATCAAATGAGGAAGATGCTGAAAGCAGAATTGAAAATATTGATGAATTGATCAGTAAAATTGTGGCCTTTGAGGAAACCCACGACCAGCCGACTTTAGGAGAGTTTCTTGAGGAGGTTGCTCTTGTAGCGGATATAGATAACGTGGAGGAGGGCAGCAACAAGGTATTGCTGATGACTCTTCACAGCGCCAAGGGATTGGAATTTCCCCACGTGTATCTGGCAGGCATGGAGGACGGACTTTTCCCCAGCTATATGACCATCACGTCAGACGATCCGGAGGAAGTTGAAGAGGAAAGGCGTCTTGCCTATGTGGGTATTACCAGAGCAAAAGAAGATTTGACGCTCTGCTATGCTAAAATGAGGATGGTGCGCGGAGAAACACAGATGAGTGCCGTCAGCCGTTTTGTAAAGGAAATACCGGAGGAACTTATGGATAACCGCCTGCCGGCTTCCAGATTTAACCCCATGGATATTCCATCCTCAAAGTTTAATCCTGTGGAAGGACAGGTGTATAAGTATAAACCGGTGGCAACCCTGGCCCCGAAAAGAACTGCACCGGAAAACAAACCCTTTATAGCCGGAGGAGGAGCGGGAGCTTTAAGCAGGGCAGGCATCAGCAAAGGAGTAGGTGCTGTTTCCGGCGGAAAACCGGATTATGATATTGGAGATCGGGTAAAACATATTAAATATGGGGAAGGCACGGTCATGGATTTAGAGCCGGGACCGCGGGACTATAAAGTTACTGTGGATTTTGATGATGCAGGTCAGAAGGTCATGTACGCTGCCTTTGCAAGATTGGTTAAAGTATTATGAAAAATTTTGAAAATTTTGTAAAGTTTTTCAA
Source organism: uncultured Lachnospiraceae bacterium (assembly GCA_900554925.1). Taxonomy (GTDB): domain Bacteria; phylum Bacillota; class Clostridia; order Lachnospirales; family Lachnospiraceae; genus Suilimivivens. The sequence goes on along the minus strand of USJG01000041.1, from coordinate 4,753 downwards.
TTTTCAGTAGTAAATTCCAGCAGTAAATGTTATATTATTATTCAAGAGGGAAATAATAAATCAAAAATATTCAGAGCGAAAATGTGCTTAATTTAAAAGGGAGGTATGCACTATGAATACATGGAGTAAGATAGAAGAACTGGTGGATTTCGTGAAAACTCACGATATTAAGGAATTAAAGGATTACTGGAATCACAGGGAAGCAGAGCAAAAGAGAAATAACACAATTGTATGGGTACTGGCAATCATCGGTGCAGTTGCGGCTGTTGCAGCTATTGCGTATGCTGTATACCGTTATATGACGCCTGATTATCTGGAAGATTTTGAGGATGATTTTGACGACGACTTTGAAGATGATTTCTTTGAGGACGAGGAAGATGAAGAAGCAGAAGAAAAATCCCCGGAACCCAGGGAAAATGAAGCAGCTGAGGAAGATTTTGCAGAATAATAAAGTGTTAGAAAATCAGAAGACAACATACTTGTAAGTCAGCCTGCTGGATAAACAATACGGGATGTGCAGAAATGTGCATCCCATATTTATTGTATAACAGGATTCGGGTAACAGTAAGATTATTCAGGAGAAGATTATGAAAAAAGGACAGATATTGACAGGAATTGTAGAGAGAGTAGATTTCCCCAACAAAGGCGTTGTAGTAACACAGGAAGGAAACTGCACGGTAAAAAATGTACTTCCGGGGCAGAAAATAACCTTTGTGGTGCAGAAAAAGCGTAATGGAAGAGCAGAAGGAAGATTGATAAATATAGAAGAAAAATCAGTCTTGGAAAAAATAAGCCCCTGCCCCCATTTTGGTGAATGCGGCGGCTGCAGCTATATTTCCCTTCCCTATGAAGAACAGCTGAAAATCAAAGAAGAACAGGTATATAAGCTTCTTAAGGGCGCACTTGCCGGGCAGAGCGTGAAATGGCAGTTTGAAGGAATCAAAGCAAGCCCCTCTAAGAGAGAATACAGAAATAAAATGGAATTTTCCTTTGGAGACGAGTACAAGGATGGCCCGTTAGCGCTTGGCATGCATAAGAGAGGCAGCTTTTATGATATTGTGACGGTAAGAGAGTGCCAGCTTGTGGATGAAGACTACCGGAAGATTCTTATGCTTACCAGGGACTATTTTGATGGGTGTTCTTTTTATCACAGGCTTCGTCACACGGGATACCTGCGCCATTTACTGGTGCGAAAGGCAGTTAAGACTGGGGAAATTCTGATTGCGCTGGTAACCACCTCACAGACAGAACCGTCGGAGCATGAAAGACTGAATAAATGGAAAGATGAATTATTAAATTTAGATTTAATTGGTAAAATAACAGGCGTTCTTCACATTATAAATAACTCAGTGGCAGATGTGGTTCAAAGTGACCGCACAGATATTTTATATGGTCAGGACTTCTTTTATGAGGAATTGCTGGGACTTAAGTTTAAAATATCTACTTTTTCCTTCTTTCAGACCAATTCTCTGGGGGCGGAGGTGCTTTATGAGACTGCCAGAGAGTACATTGGTGATCTGGGGGCAGATGAAGGAGAGGGCAGGCCCGATAAGATCGTATTTGACTTGTACAGCGGTACAGGTACCATTGCACAGCTTATGGCGCCGGTTGCCAAAAAGGTTATTGGTGTGGAAATCGTAGAAGAAGCAGTGGAGGCAGCAAGGAAAAATGCAGAGCTAAATGGTTTACATAACTGCGAATTTATTGCAGGCGATGTGCTGAAGGTTCTGGAGGAAATTGAAGAAAAGCCGGATATGATCATTCTGGATCCGCCCAGAGACGGGATTCATCCCAAGGCGCTTAAAAAGATCATAGGCTATGGAATAGAGAGGCTGGTGTATATTTCCTGTAAGCCTACCAGTCTGGCCAGAGACCTGGAGGAGTTCCTGAAAAATGGGTATGTAGTGGAGAGGGCAGTGGCTGTCGATCAGTTTCCCTGGACGGCGAATGTGGAAAGTGTCGTGTTGCTTTCAAAACTTCATACAAAATAGACTATAGAAGCGGCAGTGAAAATGAGTGAGATGGATTTGACAGCGGCAGAGAGAAAGGCGACTTATGAAGAGATTAAGGAAAGAGAAAACTATAATACCCAAAAAAGTGATAGTTGTCTACAACTGATTTGTCCTGTTGAAAAAGAGAAAGCAATAAAAGATGCATTTAAATATTTTAAGATGATTTAGTGAGACAAAAGGATTTGAAATAGTAGAGGTGGTTGGGCATGGCTAATATTGAAACTATCAAACAAAAAATACTACAACTGGATGCAGGTTCATTTCAAAATCTTTGTGATTCTTATTTATATAAAATAGGCTATCCAAATATAGTATCTCTTGGTGGAGAAGCAGGTACACAAAAAACCACTTTAGGTACACCTGATACTTATTTTATTACAGCAAATGGGAAGTATGTTTTTGTTGAATACACAACTCAAAGGACAAAACTATTCGCAAAAATTAGGAATGACCTTGAAAAATGCCTTGATACAGTAAAGACAGGTGTTCCGCATGATAAAATTTCCGAAATTATTTATTGCCATACTTCATCAAACCTTACACCCCTTCAGGATAGTGAAGTAAAAACTCTATGTGAAGATGTTGGAATTAAACTTACAGTTATTGGAATTGATAAGCTTGCAGAAGATATATATCTTTTCCATCATAATCTTTCACGAGATTTTTTGGGGATATCAATAAGTACGGATCAAATTCAATCATATGATGAATTTATTATTAGTTACAACTCAAATAAAATGGCTGCTCCAATTGATACTAAATTTTTATTCAGAGAAAAAGAATTTCAAGATATTGGCGATGCTTATCTGAAAGTGGATGTTGTTATACTCAGTGGTTCAGCAGGCACGGGAAAAACACGTTTGGCTTTGCATTATGTAAAAAATCACGCAGATGCTAAGAATGAAAAGATATACTGTATTCACAGTAATGCATTACCAATATACGAGGATTTAAAACTTTTTTTAAATAGACCGGGAAACTATTTTCTTTTTATTGATGATGCAAATCAATTGTCGGGACTGCAGCATATTATTCGTTACGTTAATATGAAACCAGAGGGGTATAATGTAAAAATACTTATTACAGTGAGGGATTATGCACTTCAAAAAGTAATAAATGATGTTCGAGAAATCACTTCGTATGAAATTGTGAATATAAATGTATTTTCAGATAACGAGATTAAGGAATTACTTGAAACCTCATTGGGCATTTTAAATCTAGACTATCAAGAACGAATTATAAGAATTGCAGAAGGAAATGCTCGTATTGCTATACTTGCTGGGAAAGTGGCATGCAATTCAAATCGTTTGGAGTCTATTGATGATGTGTCACAATTATATGAAGATTATTATGGATCTACTTTAGAAGATAATCAATTACTTGTTAATAAAAATCTATGTATAACTGCTGGCATAATTGCTTTTCTGGAAGCAATCCATTTAGAACACATTGAGGCACTTTTGCCAATTTTACAGGAAAACGGGTTATGTCGGGATAGTTTTATTGAAAATATCCGTATGCTTCACGAGCAGGAAATTGTCGATATTTGTAATGATAAAGCTGTTCATTTTTCTGAGCAATGTTTATCTAACTATTTGTTAAAATATGTTTTCTTTGATAAAAAATTACTCAGTCTATCGAAAATGATCAAAGCTTGTTTTTCAAGCTACAGGGAGAGAACTATCTCTTCCGTTAATACGTTGCTTAATATTTTTAGAAATAGAACTCTTTTAAATTTTGTTGAGAAAGAAATAAAGTTATTATGGGGTGAATTATTAACAGAAAAATCGCCAATCTTCTTTGAATTTGTAAAAGTCTTTTTTCGCATTAATCCTACGGAAACACTTCTGCTTTTGCAAAATGAAATTGAATCTGAAGAAAAAGTGATTTGTGAATGGAGTAATATAGATACTGAAAAAGGAAAAAACTATCAGCATGTAAAAGACGATATTATTAAAATTCTTGGTGGATTTGCAGATACGACTGATTTGCCAACAGCTTGTGATTTGTTCTTTCAATATTATTTAAAGAGACCAGATTTATTTATGGATTTTTACCATGCAGTTAGCATATATTTTGGCATACATAGGGATTCTGTACACTTTGGTTTTTATACTCAAATAACTTTATTTGAAAAAATAAAAGAGTATTCAGATAACTGGAAACAAGAATTTGTTGTTGGTTTCTTTTTACAAATAGCTGAAGAATTTTTGAAATTACATTTTTTGCCAGCAGAAGAAGGACGAAAAAATACAATAACTATATATCAAATCCCATTAGTTATGTCTGAAGGTGTTGATATATATAGAAAACTAATTTGGGAATATTTATCTTCTTTGTGTGAAATTGAAAGATATAGAGCAAAAGTTAGGAAAATTCTCAGTTCTTATGGCGGCACTGTCGAGGATGTAAGCATTCCTGTTTTACAATTTGATTTAAAATATATCAATTTAATTTTGAAATCATATTTTTTGCCAGACAAATTAGAAAATTGTCTTTTGGTAGACGAAATAGTGCAAGTTTTTAGTAGTGTGAATTGTTCTTGCGTGTCTTTGTTTTCTGAATATTTTAAAGGAGAGAGTTTTCAATTATATTGTATTCTTAAAGGTCCAGATTATGATGAAGTTGGTTATGAAGAACATGAAAAACGGAAGCAGCAATCAATTAATCAATACATTTCAAATTGGAATTTAACTATCTAATCCTCAAAAACCATTGATTTTTCAAGGCTTCACGCCTGT
>USJG01000040.1 GCA_900554925.1 uncultured Lachnospiraceae bacterium | reverse complement strand
CCCTATGCCACAACCTTTGCGGCTGCGGGAATACCTTTAGAGCAGCCGGTCTTGTCGGAGGCGGTTCTGAGCCTTGGAAGAGTACCGGTAGCGGCCTATGGGACGCCCTCCACCAGGGAGGTACCGGAGGCAGTTGCAGAGTATCTGCCTTACTACGATGCTATGCTGCTTGCCAATCATGGGGCGCTTGCTTATGGAGATTCTCTGATGAATGCTTATTATAAAATGGAATCAGTGGAATTTTATGCAAGGATCCTGTATCAGGTAAGGCTGCTGGGAGGGGCCAGGGAACTGACGCCAAAGCAGGTAGAGGATATATATGAAATCAGAAGGAAATCCGGGATGCCGGGGAGACATCCGGCCACGAATGATCAGAGCCAGAAAGAGCTTTGACACATAAGCCTGCATAAAGAAAGAGTTCTCATAAAATAAATGAGAACTCTTTGTGTTATGGTTTCTTTTATGCAGTGATCAGGGTACCGGCCCTGCCTTTTAAGGCATCCGCCACAGACTCTAAGGAAGTGATAAGTACGCTGCCCTCCCTGTTGGAGGAAAGATAGGAGATTGCCGCTTCAATCTTGGGAAGCATAGTGCCCTTCTCAAACTCTCCCTCTGCAATCATTTTCTGCGCCTGGCTTACAGTGAGTGATGAAATGGCTTTCTGATCCTCCTTTCCAAAGCTGGTATAGACATTGGGAACGGAGGTGAGAATAATTAACTGGTCTGCGTTTAAGTCAGAGGCCAGTTTGCCGGCAATAGCGTCCTTTTCAATGACTGCGGAAGCACCTTTTAAGTCGTGCTTTTGTTCAATAACGGGAATACCGCCGCCGCCGCAGGCAATTACGATCTGATCGGCGTCTGCCAAAGTGCGGATCGCTTCAATTTCTACAATATCAATGGGCTTGGGGGCTGCAATAATGCGGCGGAACCCCTTTCCGGGCTCCTCCTGTACATAGTTTCCCTTTTTTATTTCTATTTCCGCATCTTCTGCGGACATATTGCGTCCGATCAATTTGGTAGGCTCGTAAAAAGCTTCATCATAGGGGTCTACGGTCACCTGGGTTAAGATGGTAGCTACGGTTTTGCTGATTCCCCGGCTTAAAAGCTCCGCTTTCAGGGAATTTTGAATATCATAACCTACATAGCCCTGGCTCATGGCGCTGCAGACGCACATGGGGGCAGGGGTATAATCAATATAAAGGCGGCGTAATTCTGTCATGGCCTTGTGTATCATACTGATCTGGGGCCCGTTACTGTGTGTGATGGTCAACTGGTAATCGGCTTCCACCAGATCGGCAAGGGCTTTGGCAGTAACCTTAACCGCATCCCACTGTTCCATTGTGGTGTAGCCCAGCGCGTTATGTCCAAGTGAAACGACTGCTTTTTTCTTACTCATAATTTCTGAAACCTTCCTTTACTGTATTTCATGCAGGTATCCTGCAGTATATTTAAAAACAGACAACATCAGTATAGCAAAATAAGGGGGATTTGTACAGTTTTAATATAGTGTCATTTCTCCGGGCTTGCAGGCTATAGGCGCAGGTTTTAACATGCAATAGAAAATTACTGGAAGGGAAAAGAGCCTGCCGCATTGCAAGCAAATTGGCTTTGTGATATGATAATACAATGCATAAGACCAATTGAACAGGAAGAAATGAGGTTATAGTGTATATATGGAAACAATGATTCAAATAAAGGATGTTACGAAAACCTTTGTGGGAAAGGACAATACAGTCGAAGCTCTAAAAGGAATCAATCTGGAAATCCATCAGGGAGAGATTTACGGTATCATTGGCATGAGCGGCGCTGGGAAGTCTACTCTGGTCAGGTGTCTGAATTTTCTGGAGAGACCCACCAGCGGAACCGTTTATGTGGAAGGGAAAGATTTATCTGCACTCTCTGACAGAGAGCTTCGGGAAACCCGCACCCATATCGCCATGATTTTCCAGCATTTTAATCTGCTGATGCAGAGAACAGTCATTGACAATATCTGCTTTCCCATGGAAATCACCAGGGCGCCCCGCAAAGAAGCCCTTGACAGGGCAAGGGAGCTTCTTGAAATCGTGGGACTTTCGGATAAGGAGCTGGCCTATCCGGCACAGTTATCCGGTGGGCAGAAACAGAGGGTGGCCATTGCAAGAGCTTTAGCTACCAATCCCAAAATACTGCTCTGTGACGAGGCGACCAGCGCCCTTGATCCTACTACCACCAAGGCGATTCTGGCGCTGCTTAAGGAAATCAATCAGAAATATGGTATCACCATTGTGATTATCACGCACGAAATGGCAGTGGTACAGGAAATCTGTACCCACGTGGCTATTATAGATGAGGGGATGCTTGCAGAAACAGGAACAGTTGAGGAAGTATTCCAAAAGCCCAGGAGTAAAGCTGCCAAAAAGCTTGTGTTCCAGGGGGATGCTGAAAGGTATGATGAGATGAAGGGAAAACGCTGCATCCGCATTGTCTTTACCAACAATTCCTCCTTTGAACCGGTGATAGCCAATATGGTACTGACCTGCAAGGCGCCCGTGAATATTCTTCTGGCAGATACCAGGGACATCGGCGGCAGAGCCCATGGACAGATGATCCTTCAGCTGCCGGAGGAGGAGATGGCTGCTGAAAAGATGATACAGTACCTGAAAAACAGAAAACTGGAAGTAGAGGAGCTTGATAATTATGTGGGATAATCAGACAATTATGATGATCGTAGAAGGCACGGGAGTGACCTTGTACATGACCCTTGTTTCAACCTTGATTGCTTACGTGCTGGGGCTTCCCATGGGAATTTTGCTGGTAGTGACAGCGCCGGGCGGATTAAAGCCCAATAAGATTATTTATAAGATATTAGACGTGGTGGTAAATATTGTAAGGAGTATTCCCTTTTTGATCCTGCTAATGCTGATCATACCTTTTACCAGGCTGATCGTAGGCAAAAGCTACGGAGCCACAGCTACCATAGTACCCCTTGCGTTGGCAGCGGCGCCTTTTGTGGCAAGATTAGTAGAGTCTTCTCTTCAGGAAGTGGATCACGGCGTGATCGAGGCTGCACAAAGCATGGGGGCAGGTATCGGAACCATTATCTGGAAGGTACTTTTGGCAGAGGCCAGAACCTCGCTTATTGTGGGTGCTACCATTTCTCTTGGCACGATCCTGGGATATTCAGCCATGGCTGGCGTTGTGGGGGGCGGCGGTCTCGGCGACATTGCCATCCGTTACGGTTATTACAGATACCAGGCAGACATTATGATCGTAACAGTAGTTCTTTTAGTGGCGCTGGTACAGATATTACAGATGATCGGAACAAAGCTTTCCAGAAAACTGGACCGAAGAATTACAGGTTAATTATTGGAGGAATAGTATGGCTAAGGATTCTACTAAGGATATGACAGTGGGGTCACCCATGAAATTAATTTTGGAATTTTCCATTCCCTTACTGCTGGGATTTTTATTCCAGCAGTTTTACAGTGTGGTGGACACGGTTGTGGTGGGCCGCTTTCTGGGTATGAATGCCCTTGCAGGAGTAGGAGCCACCGGTTCCATTAACTTTATGATCGTGGGATTTTGTATGGGAGTGTGCAGTGGATTTGCGATTCCGGTGGCCCACAAATTTGGAGCAAAGGATTACTCCGGCATGCGTCAGTTTGTGGCTAACTGCGCATGGCTGGCCCTGATCTTTTCGGTGGTCATGACAGTGATTGTGGTTGCGCTTTGCAGAAATATCCTGACATGGATGAAAACACCGGAGGATATTTTTGAAAATGCTTATAATTATATTGTAATTATATTTATTGGTATACCGGCAACCTATCTGTACAATATTTTGTCAGGAATCATCCGTTCCATGGGGGATTCCAAGACACCCCTTTATTTTTTGACTCTGTCGTCATTTTTAAATATCGGTCTGGATTTATTTTGCATTGTAACTTTAAAAATGGGCGTGGCAGGCGCGGCGGTGGCTACAGTGGTATCACAGTTGGTTTCCGGCATCCTTTGCCTTATTTATATGTTTAAAAAGTTTGAAGTTCTTCGTATTACGAAGGAAGAATGGAAAATGAATCCTTCTCATATGAGGACGCTGTGCGGTATGGGAGTTCCCATGGGGTTACAGTATTCCATTACAGCCATTGGCTCTGTTATTTTGCAGACATCGGTAAATACGCTGGGTTCTCTGGCAGTGGCCTCCATAACCGCAGGCAGCAAAGTAGGATTGTTTTTCTGCTGTCCTTATGAGGCCATGGGTTCTACCATGGCAACCTATGGCGGACAGAATGTAGGGGCAAAGAAGCTGGAACGAATAGGAAAAGGATTAAAAGCCTGTATCCTTCTGGGCGTTGTCTATTCGGTGATCGCATTTGTGATCCTGTATTTTTTTGGTGGAAATCTGGCAGCCCTGTTTGTGGATTCACCGGAAGGGGAAATGCTTTCAAATGCAGGAATGTTTCTTATTATAAACAGTGCTTTCTATTGGCTGCTTGCTCTGGTCAACATTATCAGATTTTTGATTCAGGGAATGGGATTTAGTACTTTTGCTATTCTGGCGGGGGTATTTGAAATGGTGGCAAGAGCGCTGGCAGGACTGTTTCTGGTTCCGAAATTCGGATTTGTGGGCGCCTGCTTTGCAAGTCCCCTTGCCTGGTTATTTGCAGATATATTTTTGATACCGGCATATATCCATGTACGCCGAAGGCTTCAAAAGATGATGGAGGATTGACCATGGACTGGCTGCAAAGCGTTGATGCAGGGATTTTATTATTTATTCAGGAGCACATGAGGATCGAGGCCCTTAATGGATTTTGGAAGGCCATTACTTCTTTGGGAAATGCAGGCTGGTTCTGGATCGTGCTTGGCCTGGTATTACTGATTCCGCGCAAAACAAGAAGGGTAGGCTTTATTGCGCTTCTTTCTCTTTTGGTCTGCTTCCTGATCACCAATGTTGCCCTTAAGAACTGGATTGCAAGGCCAAGGCCTTATGTGACGGTAAGCGCTGTCTATCCCCTGATCGAAAGGCCCAGGGAATATTCCTTTCCTTCCGGGCATACCTGCGCTTCTTTTGCAAGCGCATTTATCTATTATCGGATGATGCCCAAAAAATATGGAATATCCGCAATTGTACTGGCAAGCCTGATCGCCTTTTCAAGATTATATCTGGGAGTGCATTACCCAGGAGATGTTTTGGGAGGGATCCTTGTGGCATGGATTGGAAGTACATTGGTGTACCACTTTATGTATAAAAGGAGAGAAGGGCAAAAAGGTTAATGGAATATGGAAACGGAAGAACTGTTAAAAAAGCGTTTCCGGGAGCTTGGCGAAAAATGCTACCGGAATAATCAATATACCTTTACGGGCTTCTTAAGTCAGGCGGAACTGGCGTGCTTTTATGAAATAGAAAGAGAGCTTTCCCATGTGCCTTACACCCTGTGGGGCGGAAGTGAGCTTTGTGAACGTGTGATGCTCCGATTTGGAAGTGAGGAAGAGTTAGGCTATGTGGAGGAATTTCCCATCGCCTGTATTTTGGTTAAGCCTCTTTCTGTTAAGTTTGCTGATCAACTGACGCACAGGGATTTTCTGGGCGCGCTTATGAACCTGGGGATTGAAAGAAGTACTTTGGGAGATATTCTTCTTACGGAAAACGCCGCCTGTGTTTTCTGCCTGACCAGCATGGAAAAGTTTATCATGGAGAATTTGAGCAGGGTAAAGCATACCTCCGTGCTGTGCGAAAGGGCGGAGACGGTGCCTGTGCTTACGGATAAGGACAGGCAGGAGGTAAAGCTTCAGGTTTCTTCTGAGCGGATAGATGCAGTGGTGTCTAAGGTATACAGACTTTCAAGAAGCGAGGGCACAGAGCTTTTCAGGCAGAAAAAAGTGTTTGTAAATGGAAGGCAGTGTGAAAATAATAGTCAAATCTTAAAAAATGGGGATATTGTAAGTGTAAAGGGAAAGGGAAAATTTGAATATTCCGGCACACAGGGCATGAGTAAAAAGGGCAAAATAAATGCCGCGGTCTTGTGTTATGGAAAAAGATAGAGAGCAGGAGTTGGGCAAGATGTTACTGTTAGAACAGATGATAGTGCTTTTTATATTGATGGGTATTGGGTACTTTTGTCATAAAAAGCAGATCATTACAGACGAAGTAAGTAAAAAGCTTTCCGCCATCGTGGTGAATATTGCAAATCCGGCACTGATACTGACAGGTTGTATGAGTGAGGAAAAAATAAGAGGTGAAGAGCTGCTTCTTACCGGGGCGGTTATGATTTCCATGTATGCGGTGCTTCTGATATTGGCCAGAGTACTGCCCTGTCTTTTGGGTGTGAAAAAGGAAAGCAGGGGAACTTATGGGGCGATGACGGTATTTTCAAACATTGGTTTTATGGGATTCCCGGTAATTTCTGCCCTGTACGGAAACGGGGCGCTGCTTTATGCCGCCCTGTTTATGATTCCTTACAATATTCTGATATATACTTATGGAGTAAGTGCCATGTCTCCGGAAAAGAAACAGGGGACAGAAAAAGGCCCGTCAAAGCTAGGCAGAATTTTTAATATAGGAGTGATTGCCTGTATTCTGACAATGATTATTTATCTTACAGGAATACAGACGCCGGAGTTTGTGCAAAAGACAGTGACAAACTTAAGTAATCTGACAGCTCCCTTAAGCATGATGGTGATTGGCGCGTCCCTTGCTGCCATAGATTTGAAAAAACTGTTCCTGGACGTCAGATTAGTGGCGTTTTCTGTGATCAAGCTCATCCTTATACCTGTACTTGGAATGCTGCTTATCAAACAGGTTGTAAGTAATGAGATTATCTGTGGCGTATGCATGTTCATGCTGGCTACGCCGGTAGGAAGCATGACGGCTATGCTGGCGCAGCAGTATGATGGAGACTATAAGATGGCATCTGAGGGCGTGGCTCTTACTACAGTTTTGTCGGTAATAACTATGCCTCTGGTGTCTGCGCTGGTTATGTAAAAATTGCAGCAGGCAATACATATGGCCAAACTTACCTGTCATAGACTATAACAACAGCTATGACGGGTGTTTTAATTATGAGGGAATACATAGAGCAGATTCATCAGAAACTGAACGGAACAAAAAGAAAGAGAACAGAGAACTTAAAGTATGTGGTATTTGCACTGGCAGCTTTCGCAGTGCTGCGGGGCATTCTGACAGCAGTGGGAGCAAACGTTACTGTAAGCAACAGTGTGGATGGCAGAGAACTGCCGATTTATTGTGTAGAAACCCAGGAAAAGAAAATTGCGATCAGCTTTGACGCAGCCTGGGGAAATGAGGACACAGCCAAAATTCTTGAAATATTAAAAAAGAATAATGTGCGCGCCACCTTTTTCATGACCGGGGGATGGGTGGAAAGCTATCCTGATGATGTGAAGGCAATTTTAGCTGACGGACACGACCTGGGAAATCACAGTGAAAATCATAAGAATATGAGTCAGTTGTCAGATGAAGAGAAAAAGGAAGAAATTATGAAGGTGCACCAGAAGGTGCAGGAGCTGACCGGTTATGAAATGTTCCTGTTCAGGCCGCCCTATGGGGATTACGATAATGCGGTGGTTAATGTGGCGAAGGACTGCGGGTACTTTACCATTCAGTGGGATGTGGACTCTCTTGACTGGAAGGATTATGGAGTGGACTCTATTATTAAGACGGTAACACAGCATAAGCATCTTGGAAATGGCTCCATCGTGCTTTGCCATAATGGAGCAAAATTTACAGCTAAGGCATTGGATACGCTGATAGCAACTTTAAAAAATGAGGGATATACCTTTGTACCCATATCCGAACTGATTTACCGGGATCATTACCATATGAATCACGAGGGACGCCAGATACAAAATTAGGCGGAACTTAAGAAAAAGCAAGCGTTGAGAGGTAAGTAAGGTGAAGGAAATAAAAGATTTATTTATGCTTTTGACAGGGATTTTTGGACTGCAAGGCAGATTTCCGGGCAGCTTTTCAGAATTGGGGAGCTGGAATATGAACTGGTAAATAAGAATGGGGGCAGATACGTAAGCCTGCATATTCCTTCTGATGCCCGGCTTTTAAGCGAGGGCATCAGCCAGTCTCTTAATAGGGCCAAAGCCTTTATTTCGGAGAAATTTCCGGAATATGGAAAGGCGGATATGGTTTGCCATTCCTGGCTGCTTTCACCTACCTTAAAGAAGCTGCTTCCGGAAGAGTCAAATATTCTGAAATTTCAAAGTTACTTTTCGATAGAAAATATCGGTTCTGACGATAAGGAATATATGAGATGGGTATTTAAAAGAACAGACCTTCCCCTAAAGGCTCTGCCTGAAAACACGCTGCTGCAGCGGAAGCTGAAAAACTATCTGCTGGAGGGCGGAAAAGTGACAGAGGCCAGAGGGAAAATAAAACAAATTATTGATGCTCCTTTAAATACGTAATAAAATCCTTAAGGGGAATCGCAGGACTAAACAGGTAACCCTGATACCAGTTGCAGCCCATTTCATGGAGTTTGTTCATTTCTTTATCTGTTTCCACAAATTCTGCTATTACATGGATATTTAATTCCTTGCTTAAGTCCACGATAGAGGAAACAATCTTCTGGTTGGTTTCATTTGTAAGGATGGATTTGGTAAGAGAGCCATCCAGCTTTACCACATCAAAATGACCTGATTGAAGATAGATCAGGGAAGTATGACCCATGCCAAAGTCGTCGATCAGCAGGGAATGTCCCATAGCCTTTAACCGGCTGAGACTGTCCAGAGTATTTTGGGAGTTGGACAAAATATCCTGTTCCGTAATTTCCATCCATAGCTTTTCCGGGGGAACCTGATAATGTGCTAAATTATCCTTTATGCAGTCTTCAAGGCCCTCCCAGCTTAAAGATTTTGCTGTAATATTTACCGATATTTTAAATTCCCCGTCATATTCTCTTGAAACCCTTTGAATGGCGGCGCAGGCCATATCAAAAAGCTGCATTTCAAAAACTGGAAGAGTATTTCCTGCCTTTGCAAGGTAAATCAGCAGCGGCGGATAAATGTATCCAAAAATGGGATGGCGCCAGCGAATCAGAGCCTCCGCGCCAAAACAATGGCCATTGCAGTCCACCTGCGGCTGATAAAGAAGAAACAGTTGTTTTTCCTTCAGCGCTGCTTTTAAATCACGCAGCAGCATTTGGGCAAGAAGCCCGATCTCATCTGTACGGCTGAGAAAATCAATGGGAATATTGGCAGTTTCCATTTTCCGCATTTCCGAAATCATAAGTGTTAGCTGGTTTTTCAGATTGGCATCGTGGATATCTTCATTCATGCGCAGGAAAGGCAGATAGGTTGCGGTTCCCACAATGACAATTAAAAGCTGTAAAAGTACGCCCCGCAGGGAGCCGGTAGCAAGGTATCCGCTGAAAAATATCGGCGTATTCCATACAATATCGTTGGTTACCGGCGGGCAGAAGCCTGTGTAAATCCCGGCATAAGAAATAATAAGGGCCTCAATGGGAACTAATAAAAAAGGAATGCCCAGAAGCGGGTTTAGCACAATAGGAATACCAAAATTTATAATTTCGTTGATGTTGAAAAGAGCCGGAAATGATGCGGCGTAAGCAATCCTGCGCAGACGTTTCTTCCTGGAAAACAGAAGGATTGCAAAAAGAACGCAAATCGTAGTGCCGCAGCCTCCCATAACGATAAACACATCAAACATGTTCTGGCTGAAAATAATATCAGGACCATAGCTGGCAAAGTTTGTTGTGGCTACAGGATCCATCATCCAGCTTCCGTGAAATCCCAGAAGCCAGAGCAAGTGAAGCACAAAGGTATAGAGCAGGGCAGAAAGGAAATCCGTCCCTATGTTATGGAAGATACTTTGGATTGCTGTGGACACAAACTCATGGAGACTGTAAACATGAAAGACGCTTTCAAGAAACAGATTAAACGCAGCCCAGAATACACAGATCAGAAAAGCCGGCAGGATCATATGTATGGCCTCAGCACAGACAATTTCCAGACCATCAGAGTGATTCCTTCCATAAAAGAAAGAGCGCTTTTGAATAAGATAAAACAGGTGGCAGGTGATAAAAGCAACGATCAGTGCCTGGAAGCAGCCCTGAAAGCCCAAAGTGTCCATAGAAAAACCAGGACTCCCCATATTCAGGGCAGTTCCGTAGCCTGTAAAGGATACCAGAACAAAAAAAGGGATCCGGTTTATTTTAATATTGCGGTTAATGGTATAGCTAAGCGCAATGGCGATAACAAGCACAGGCGAAAAAAAGTGGTAAGTACCATAGTAGACACCGTTTAGTATGGCGCAGAACCATGAAAGCTGGGGAAGTGCAAGAAACTCCTGATATGCCCTGATGGGCAGGTTTAAAATAGCATTGGACAAGGAACCGGCCATGATAAAGGGGATCATTGTTGTAAGAGCCCGATGGATAACACGTAAGAAAAAAACGTTTCCAATTTTAAAAGATAATCTGTCAAGTGATTTTTTCATATTTAGCAGAGATACCTTTCCCTCATAAGTATAATAAGAGTCTTTCCCAGAAAAAGGAAACGATTCATAAAATAGATCAGACAATATTATAGCACAAGATTAATTGTGCAACAATATCTGTGACATGGTTTTATACCCCTACGAATCAGAGCAATCTTATATTAGCTGTTCATAATTTTGTTTATTATACAAGAATCTTCGTACTTCCATAATTTTTCTGGGGCCTTCATCATCTATCACAACATAATATACAACAAAATTTTTTACATAAATCCGATAGTATCTGTATCGTCTCTCTTTTAGAGATTGATATGGTTCAAATGTCTCTGCATTCGGCAATCTTTCGATTATTGCACGTTCAACAGCATTAATCAGATCATTTGCTGCTTTTTTGTTATGCAGATGCTCTGCAATATATGCGACTTTTCGCTCTAAATCATCATAAAAAAGTGGCAGATATCTTAAATCATACTTTGAATCAGCCATTGACCCTCCTTCGAAGATTTGCAAATATTTCTTCATGTGTATGTCTGCCTGGATTTTCTTCAGCATATCTATCGGCTTCGTTCAATGCAGTTTCCACATTGTCAGTAAGTTTAGAATAAGCTTCCAAACTTAAAACAACCATTGTTCCATATCCATTTTTGGTTAAATATACCGGTTCTCCATTTCCAACTGCTTTTTCAATATCTGAAAATTTATTTCTTAAATCCGAAACTGGTCTAATCTGTATCATGCTCCTTCTCCTTATCAATATTTTATCAGAATTTTATCATTTTATCTTATTGTATCTTATTTTGCTCATACTATCAATCATTATAATAAATATTTTATTTGTCTTTTGTTATCTAATCGCATAACACTTCAAACCAGGATTTATTGTCTTAAGAACCGCAGGAAGTATAATGTCTCACTCCAATTTTCCACAGCAGCAGGCAGGGCAGGATAAACAGACACGCCAGAATGGGAAACAGGATGTAATAAGTCTTTCCGCGATCCAAAAGATAAAGCAGGGGATAATACTGAATCAGCCCGTAAGGTATCACAAAGGTGCACAGCCACAATACCCTTTTGCCATAAATACTGACAGGATATTTCCCATATTCTCTTGCGCCGTCCGTAAAAATATTCATAAATTCCAATCCTTCTACGGTAAAAAAACAGATAGAGGCATAGATCAGAAAAATGCCGGCAAACACAACGGTACCGCCAAGCAACATCAAAAATACAGTAAGAACCTTAAGGAAGGTCCAGTGTACGTCGCTGATGGCAAAACCGTAGGAAAACATGACGATGGCCTGAAGGATGCGTCCAATGCGGCTGAATTCAATGCGGCTTCCCAGCACCTGAAGGATTTCATTCCGGGGCCTTACCAGAATGCGGTCAAATTCTCCCTGTTTTACCATGGAGTCAAAGTTGTCAAAACCTCTGGCAAAAGATTCTGCCAGAGAAAATTCCATCAGAGTAATGCCAAAGCATAAAAGCACTTCATTGTAGGTAAAGCCTTCCACTCTGGAAAACCGCCGGAACATAAAATACATTCCCAAAAACACGTTAAAGGATACCAGAAACTGGCCAATGCATGAAAGAAGAAAGGAGGTTTTGTACTCCATAATACTTTTTAAATGCATTACAAAAAATTTCCCATATAATTTCATTTCACAATCGCTCCCTTCTTAAATCAGCCGCCCTGAACAGTAATTTTACGCATGGCAATAAAGTTAAGAATGCGTCCTGCCCCAATCAGCACCAAAAACCAGAAGATCTGGAGAAAGACTGCCTGATACATGGCCCTTCCACACAGATCCCCGCTGTAAATGCGCAAAGGGACATTCTGCATGGAGGCAAAAGGAAGCAGTTCCAGAACCTTACGGATTTCATCGGGGAAAAAAGGAAGAGGAATGACCCCGCCCTGAAAAAATTCCACCACAGATACGGCTACCATGCGTATCCCCATAGGCGATATGGTGAAAAAAGACACCATATAAATAAGCATACAAAAAGCAGCGGTTACACCTGCGCCTATAATCAGCGTAATTAGAAAAAGCAAAAAGGCAGGAACGCTGACCGGAAGCATCAGTCCATAGGGGGCAGGCAGAAAAGCAGCCACCAGTAAAATAGGAAAGCATCGCAGGACTGTCCTGGAAAATCTGTTGGCAAGGCTTCTGGCAAACCACATGTTATAAATATTGATGGGGCGGCATAGCTCATAGGCAATGTTTCCGTTTATGATGGAGTCAAAGATTTCATTTTCCATTACCCAGGCCATAAAAAGAGCCAGAAAAGCCTGCTGCATCCATACATAAGCACAGGTGGCCTGAAACGTCATGGGGAAGGCACCTGGGTCTGCCCGGTAGAAAGCCCGAAACATCAATACTTCCATGGTTCCCCAGAAAAATTGTGTGGCAATGCCGGCTAAAGCCGCCGACCGATATTGAAGTCCCATAGTGAAACGGAGTCTGAAAAAAGCAATATATTTTTTCATAGGCGCCTCCTTAAATACCGTGCTTGCGGTAAAAAGCAGCAAGGGCTTCCTCGGTGCTGCCATAGCCGCCTTTAATCTCATCAATGCTTCCGTCTAAAAGAAGCCTGCCCTTTCCAATTAAGATTACCCGATGGGTAAGGGCCTCAATATCCTGCATATCATGGGTGGTTAAAATGACGGTAGTATTTTTCTCCTGGTTCAGCTTCCGGATAAAATCTCTGACAGCCAGCTTGGAAACCGCGTCCAGGCCAATGGTAGGTTCGTCCAGAAAAAGAATTTCAGGGCTGTGCAGCAGAGAAGCGGCAAGCTCACAGCGCATCCGCTGCCCTAAGGAAAGCTGCCTGACAGGAGTTTTTAAAAGCTCCGAAAGATTCAGCATATCACAGAGCTGTTCTGTGCTGCGGCGGTAAGAAAGATCGTCTATCCGGTAGATTTCCTTTAAAAGCTCAAAGGAATCCATGACGGGAACATCCCACCACAATTGTGTGCGTTGACCAAAAACCACGCCAATGTTTTTCGTGTGTTCAATTCGATTTTTCCAGGGAATGAGTCCGTTTACAAGACAGGTACCTTCCTCCGGAGTAAGGATACCGCTTAAGATTTTGATGGTAGAGCTCTTTCCAGCGCCATTGGGGCCTATGTAGCCCACCATTTCCCCGTCGGAAATGGTAAAAGAAACGTCTGAAAGGGCGTGGATATACTCGTATTCCCTGTGGAACAGAGCTTTGAAGGCCGAAGAAAATCCGGCGTCGCGTTTAGAGACCCTGTAGGTCTTGCTTACATGTTCTAATGTAATCATGTGTGCTTCCTCCTGGTAGTATTATGACATTTTGGGTTGCATAACTTGCCAAGCCGGTCTGCTCTCCCTGGGGATTTGCCAGAGAATTACCGCAGGTAAGTATAAAGTTTGGTATTTGCCCTGAAAGGGCGAAAGGAACTTAAAGATAGCATGAATTGGATGGAAAGTCAAGTACTTATTGTGCTACAGCATACTTTTGCTTTACATCACATTTTGGATGATTCATTACATTTGGCAGATATATGCTAATCAATTCCCTGTTTAATGACGATATAAAGCATGAAACCTAAGTGAATTACGACATATCTCATTTCGCGGAGGCAGAAGGAGCCATGAAAGTACAAAATACAGTCATTTTTATGGGGGATAATACCCGAAGGGAAAGGCAAAACGGTATAACGGAAGAAAAAGGCGGTCAAAAGACGATTTATGCGGGAAATTTTAATCAAAAGTTTGATCCCATTGCTCAGAAAAAGCAACAGGCCAGACAGCAGGCAATGAAGGTGGTAGGCGATGCATGGGAGGTAGACCGCAAGACAGATCAGAGCCTTGAAGATAGCAGAAGCAGAATCCGGGAATATCAAAATCAGATCGGTGAAGCTAATAAAGAGCTTAACCGGATAAAGGAGGAAAGGCTGGCACTTAGGGATTCTTATGGAGTTAAGGAGGATTCCCAGGAGGAGCAGGATTTGCAGCTATTGATAAAGAGGGAGGATTCTAAACGGGGAGGCAGTGGTGTTTATCTTACTGAAGAAGAATATGAAAGGCTCTCACAAATAGATGAGCAGGGCTTAACAGAGTATCAGCAGCGCTCTCTTGATAAATATAAAAGCAGTGCTGACTATGAAAAGGAAAAAGAGCAGGCCTTGCAGGGGATCAGATCCGAGGATTATTTTATCAGAGAGACGAAAAGAGAACTGGCGAAATCCCAGAATATGCTAAAAGCCCAGGAAAGTGCTGATAATATTGAGAAAGCAGCCAGTCAGGAGATCATTGGTATGCTGATAGAGGAAGCAAAGGATCACGTGGACGAAGAGCTGGAAGAAAAGAAAGAGGCAGCCCAGGAAAAAGCCGAAAAAGAAAAAGAACAGGAAGAAAGAATCGAAAAGAACAAGGAAGAAAAGGCGGAAAAGGAAGAGTTTTCGGAAAGGGTTTCCCAGCAGGCAGAAGATATGACCAGGTACGTGACAGAGATGGAAGATACCATGGGAGAGATGCAGCAGGAAATCAGGAAGATCATGGAGGAGATGAAGCTGCTTGAGGAGGATTTAAAGGGTGCGGCGGTGGACACCGTCAGATGATTAGATTTCCTCGTAGGATATTTCCTTTTCTGAAAGAAAATGAGTTAAATAATCGTCCCAGAGTTTATCCGGGGTTTTATCGGGAAGAAATGTATAAAAGGCGGTGGCAGTGATGCAGGTGAGCATGCTGCCATCGTATTTTATATTAAGGACAAAGGCCTTGATATCTGATAGGGAAAGGCCGCAGTCATTGGCTTTTAGTATCCGGTCTGTCACCTCAGGCTTTAAATGCAGTACCAATTTGAAGCTCACAGGGGTCCGCTTGCCTTTGATCAGGTCAAAGCACAGGGAGCGCATATTTTTCCACTCAGAAAATTCATAGGGAGGCATAACGGAGTCATCATGAATGTCACCGGTAAAAAATTCCCTGACCATGTGGCCATCAATAAAAAAGGTGTTGCAGGTAGTGATGGAAGCCTCTGCAAGCAAAAAGGAATCAAATGTATTGGTGCCAAGAAGCCTGCTCATAAAATTTTTTACGTCTTTAATCCGATATGCTTTCATAGATACTCCTGTTTTGTTATAATAGCGTTACTTAACAGTATAAAGAAAATGTGTCAGATTGCAAGCAGAAAGGCGGAAAACAGTCATGCAAAAAATCAAAGAAGCAGCAAACATCATTTCCATAGAGGAAAAGGATATGGATGCTATTTATGAATTGTATCAGGAATTTGCAGCTTATGAAAAACTGGAGGATTATTTTTCCGCAACCAGGGAGGATATGAGAAAGCTGATTTTTCAGGATAAGCTGCTTCATATATTGAAGGCGGAAGTGGAGGGGAAGCTGGCAGGGCTGGCCGCTTATTATTATCAGCTGGTTTCCTTTCCGGCAAAAAAGGTGCTTTACCTGGAGGATATTTTTGTGAGGGAGGCCTACAGGGGGAAGGGCATAGGAAATCTGTTTTTGAAGAAGCTTGAGGAAACTGCCAGAGAAAAGGATTGTCTTAAGATGACCTGGAAGTGCCTTGGCTGGAATCAGAGCTCCCGGTCCTTCTATGAGCATATAGGCGCCAGGCTGGATGAAGAATGGGTGGTTTATGACAAGATGCTGTAAAATGATTTTGCAGCTTACGGAAATGATTTGGGTGTCAAAAGGTGCTTTTAGAAAGTGCTTTGGCAGATGGAACAAAAGGAATTGCACGCTGTCAGCTTCGGAAAATGGATTTTCTAAATGTTCTCAATGAAAAGCGTCTTACCGGACG
>USJG01000039.1 GCA_900554925.1 uncultured Lachnospiraceae bacterium | reverse complement strand
AAGGATAATCGTTAATTTTATAGGGAAAATTATCTTAACGGAAGTGATATTGATGATACCGGCATTATTGGTATCATTGATTTACCGGGATGGTGATACATGGGGCTTTGTATTGACGATGGTACCGGTAGGAATCGTAGGAGCACTTCTTACAAGGGTTAAGCAGACAAAGGGGAGAATGAGCAGCCGGGACGGGTATTTCATTGTGGCGGCGGCATGGATCATTATTTCCCTGATAGGCGCCATGCCTCTTTACTTAAATGGCGGATTCCCAACCTTTTGGAATGCGTTGTTTGAAATTGTTTCCGGATTTACCACTACAGGTGCGTCGGTTTTGGCAAGACCGGAGGATTTAGGCCATGGAGTGCTGTTTTGGAGAAGCTTTACCCATTGGATCGGCGGCATGGGAGTTTTGGTATTTGTACTGATGGTCATGCCCATGGAAAATGATAATTCCATGCATCTGGTGCGGGCTGAGGTTCCGGGCCCTACAGCAGGTAAGCTGGTGCCGAGAATGCGCACGACATCTATGATTCTTTATGGAATTTATGGGGCAATGACCCTGCTGCTTATTATTTTGCTGCTTTGCTTCGGCATGGCCCCTTTTGACAGCTTCTGTATGGCATTTGGAACTGCCGGTACCGGAGGATTTTCTATCAGCAGCGCAGGGATAGCAGAATATAACAGTCTGGCTATTGAAATTATTTTAGGGATTTTTATGCTGCTGTTCGGGGTCAACTTTAATGTATATCATCTGATCTTATTGCGGAAGTTTAAGGAGGCCTTCTCTATGGAGGAGGTAAAGGTTTACTTTGCGGTCGTGGCGCTGGCTACCCTGGCGATCGCAGGCAATATTATGAAATTTGCCGGAGGGTTTGGAAATGCGTTAAGACAGGCGTTTTTCCAGGTATCAAGCATTATTACCACCACTGGCTTTGCGTCAGTTGACTTTGAATTCTGGCCGGAATTTTCCAAACATATTCTTCTGCTTTTGATGGTAATCGGCGCCTGCGCAGGCTCCACTGGAGGAGGTATGAAGATATCCAGAGTTCTTATCGTGGCCAAGTCCCTTGTAGCGGAAATCAGACAGATCATCAATCCGAAAGAAGTTGTCACGGTCCGCTTAAATGGTACCACAGTAGATAAGAAAACCCTTGATTCCACAAGGATATATGTAGCTGCTTATATGATATTGGTGTGCCTGTCTACTTTGATCATTTCTCTTGACGGGCTGGATTTCACCACAAACTTTACTGCAGTGCTCTCCTGCTTTAATAATATTGGGCCGGGACTTAGCAAGGTAGGTCCCATGGCAAATTTCAGCGTTTATTCTGATTGGGCGCAGGTGGTATTATCTATTGTAATGCTTACCGGAAGACTGGAAATATTCCCTATGTTCCTTCTGTTTGCAAGGTCGGCTCATGACAGGTAAAACTCCTTTACATTATTGGGAATACCGGATAAAATAAAAATGTAACTTGATTGAAAAACGAACGGGAGAAAGTGCGGAGTATTTTGCATGCGGGATACGTGGAAAAAGCTGGAAAAACTTAGGAAAATTATACAGAAAATATGTGTACTGTTAGATTTGATTGCGGCGCTTATGGTGCTTATTGCCATTCTGTTATCTATCATCAGCCTTGTCAGGGATGTCAGTGTCTTTCAGAAGCTGCTTGTGGATCCTTCAGAATTTAAGCATTACCTGGAGCAGATTTTTATGCTGGTAATCGGAATAGAATTTTTGGGAATGCTTTGCAGGCCCAGTTCTGAAAATGTCATAGAAGTATTGATATTTCTGGTGGCCAGACATATGATCGTGGGGGATACCACTCCTTATCAGGATTTTGTGTCAGTAATCAGCGTGGCTCTCCTTTGTGTGGTTCGCAGATATTTAAGGGTTGCAGGGGAGAAGCAGAAGGAAAATAACAGCGCAGAGTCCTGTGCGAAAGAGAGAGATCAAAAGAATAATACATAGTAATTTCAGCAGTAATAAAGATATACGTAAAATGAAAAAATAAAAAACTTCACAGCGAAACTTCCTATAAAAAACATGAAAAACCCTGTTTTTTTGTATTTATTGCACAAAAAAGCGGGGTTTATTTTTGTACTTTTTAGGATAGACCGTAAGGTTACCTTGCGGTTTAAACTAAGCATATCAGCAAGAGAGAAAGCACAAAAGGAGGTAAGATATGAAAATACGAATTCTTTATCGCCAGATACAGGAGGTTCCTGCTGAACATAAAGAAAAGCAGAAGGAATTGGAACACAGAAGCGATCTGGCGGCCTTAAGACTTGGGATTCCACTGCCGCTGCGTTATCGCCCTTTTACAGGAAATATGAATTCCAGAACAAGGATCCATGAGCGCGAATATGAATCCATTGCAGATTTTACAAGGCTGCATGAGGCATGGTTAAATGATCCGGAATGTCAGGAAATAGACGCGCAGTGGGAGCAGTGTTATATTTGGGAACGCCGGGAAATCCTATATGTAGATGATGCAAATGATCCCACGATCCCATGGCTTCAAATGGCGGCAGAACAGGGACGGACAGTGAAATATGTGGTAAATCCTGATTATAAAATGCCAAAAGAGCAGGAAAATTATAAAGGATAGTTTTGATAAAAGGAGGGTTGAAAAATGAGGATTGTGTATCGGCAGACACAGGAAATTCCTTTTGATAAGTGGATGCAGGAGCTTGAACTTGAGAGAAAGACGGACAGGGAAGAAGCCCGTTTAGGCCATCCGCTGCCAAGGCGCTACCGAATGTATTCCGGGGCAGAGCATTCTCAGATCAGAGTTCACGAACGTGCCTATGATGATTTTGCCGCATTTGGGCAGATGTTTGAAGCATGGGCCGAGGATGAGGAATGTCAGAAGATCGAGGTGGAACGACATAATTTTTATGTATGGGAAAGAGAAGAACTTCTTTACATTGATGATCCCATTGATGAGGAGGCTCTCAGGAAAGAATTGGAAGAAAAGATGGCGGAAGGTAAATAATAGTTTTTAGGGTGGTGAAAATGGAAGACATTATTTTAAAACTAAAAGGAATGGTAAAGAGTTTTGGCCCCACTAAAGCAGTACAAAATGTTTCCATGGAGCTCCATAAGGGACAGGTACTGGCGCTGATCGGTGAAAACGGTTCTGGAAAATCAACCTTAATGTCCATGGTTACGGGCAGCCTTAAACCGGATGGCGGTTCCATGGAATTTATGGGGAAGGAATATACACCCGGATCTATTATTGAGGCCAGCAACCATGGAATCTGTATTTTGATTCAGGAGTTAGGAACCATTGATGGACTGACAGTAGCTGAAAATATTTTTCTGGGCAAGGAGGACAGGTTCGCGAAGGGAATCAGTGTTAACAGCAGAGCAATGAACAAAGCCGGGGATGAGCTGCTTCGCAGTGTGGGGGTTTCTCACTTTGATGCAAGGACGCTGGTGGATGATCTTTCTTTTGAAGAGCGAAAGCTGATAGAGGTCTGCAGAGCCATGTATAACAATCCGGAGGTACTGATCGTGGACGAAACCACTACGGCACTTTCCCACATGGGGCGTGACAAAATCTATGCAATCATTGAAAGCCTGAAAAAGCAAAAGAAAGCGGTTGTGTTCATTTCCCATGATCTGGATGAGGTTCAGAAGATATGTGATTCGGCAATGGTTCTCCGTGACGGACAGTATATTGATACCCTTTATGGGGAAGATGTTACACCCGACAATATGCGCCAGCTTATGATAGGAAGAAATCTGACCGGTAACTATTATCGGACAAAAGGCCAGGCATACGTGAAAGAGGATGTCGTATTAGAGGTTAAGGACATTGAATACGGTATTTTGCATGACGTGAGCTTTCAGCTTCATAAAGGAGAGATACTTGGGCTGGGCGGCCTTACGGAATGCGGTATGCATGAACTGTGCAAAATAGTTTTTGGTGCAGTAAGGCCCAATAAGGGAGAAGTGCAGCTGGTTGAAAATCATGTTAAGATCACTTCCCCGGCGGTGGCAATTCAAAACCACATTGCATATTTACCAAAAGACCGTGATAACGAGTCGCTGTTTCTGATGACCAGTATTAAAGACAACATCACAGTCACTTCTATGGATGATCTGAAGCATGGGCCGGTCATTACCAGGAAAAGTGAAAAGAATCTGGCGGTCAAGGCGGCGGAGCAGTTATCTGTAAAAATGCAGAATGTGGAGCAGCTGGCTAAGGAGCTGTCCGGCGGTAATAAACAGAAAGTGGTAGTTGCAAAGTGGATGGCAAATAATTCCAACATACTGATTATGGACTGCCCTACCCGTGGTATAGACATCGGTGTTAAGGCCGCGATTTATAAGCTTATGGAACAGCTTATTAAAGAAGGAAAATCTATTTTGATGGTTTCTGAGGAGATTCCTGAGCTTTTGGGTATGTCAGATAGAATCCTGATCATGAAGGATGGTACTATCAATGGTCAATTTGGCAAAGATGAGCATGTTACGGAAAAAGACTTGATCGAAAAATTGATTTAACTGCCAAAAGTGGCATTGGAGGGACAAAGATGAAAAATAAAACAGTTCCTGAAAGTACTGTTTTAAAGGTAACAGAATGGGTAAAAAAGGCAATTCCCTTCCTGGGGTTGATTATACTGATTTTACTATTCGGTGCAACAACTGAAGGAAGGTTTTTGAAAATTGCCAATTTAAAAAATATTTTTTCTCAGGCGGCAATCGTTATGGTGGCGGGAACAGGATGCTCCTTTGTTATGTCGCATAACAATCTGGATTTTTCCCTGGGAGGAGCCTGCGCTATGAGTGCTGTTGCAGGTATTATCGTTGGTTCCAAGGTATCCTATGCGCTTATGCTGCCGGTTTGCTTAAGTGTAGGAATGCTGTGCGGATTAATTACCGCAGTACTGCATGTAAAGGCCCAAATACCTGCTTTTATGGCAGGAATGTGTGTAATGTTCGCAGGCCGCGGACTTGCCCAGGGAGCTTATCTGCAATTTGTTATGACCTTGCCGAAAGAGTATAAGGTATTGCAGAATATCCTGTTTTATTTAGGAGTTGTGGTGGTTGTATTTGTGATTGCTTATATTTTGTTCGAGTATACCAAAATCGGCAAATTTAATAAGCTGATCGGATCAAACCCACAGGTTGCCAAGTTAAGCGGCATTCCGGTCAATAAATATAAAGTGATCGCATTTGTGGTAAGTGGATTTACCGTTGGAGTTGCGGCATTTATGTCCATTATCCGGGGAGGCGGAGTTGGAGCGCAGACGGGAACAAACCTGGAAACAAATGTACTTCTTGCCCTGACGCTGGGCGGTTTTCCGCTGACTGGCGGTTCCCAGTCAAAAATGCGGAGTATCATTATTGGTTCGCTGGTATTATTTATCCTGAACAACGGGTTACAGTTGTGGGGGGTAGATCCTACCGTTATCAATGTAATAAAGGGAGCGGTATTTTTGGTAGTGGTCTATATTACCATTGACCGCGGCTCAGGAAAAGTCATGATTTAATAAAAATGAAAAGGAGAAAAAAGTATGAAAAAGAAATTAGCAGCAATGATGTTGGCCATAGTTATGACAACAATTTCAGTGGCAGGATGCGGCAGCAATCAAGGGGCTGACACGCAGCAGAGTGAAACAAAGACGCAGGATGCATCAGAGGATACATCGCAGGAGGTGTCAGAAGCTGACGCTGCAGAAGAGGTCAGACATAAAATCGGCGTTATTCTTTATGGGAAGGATGACTCTATGGGAGCAGCAGATTATGCCTATCTGAACTATGCGGCAGAAGCGTTAAATGTAGATATTCAATGGGCGTTAAATGATTATGATGCGGAATCACAGCTTGCCTCTGCTGAGAATCTGGTGGCAGCAGGATGTGAAGGCTTACTGTTCCTTCCTATCAATGATAATTCCGTCAGTCTGATTGGCGATTACTGTCAGCAGAATGAAATTTATTTCCAGATGATGAACCGTGACATCAGTGATGAGACGATCAAGGAAGCAACCCAGGAAAATCCTTATTATGTAGGTACCAGTTTTGAAGCAAACGAAGCGGCAACCAACACCCTTACCCAGCTTCTGGCAGACGAAGGACGCCTTAATTATGGTGTAGGAAAGGTTGCTCCCGGTTCTTCTTTAGCAGTTCGTAACACAGCCTTTGAGGAGTCTGTTGCATCAGTTGGAGGAACGATCCTGGCAGATTATACAGCACCCAGCGATGGAAGTACTCAGGCTTACGTGACTTATATTGAAAATTTTGTAAATTCCTATCCGGAAATGGATGGTCTGCTTCTTAGCAGCACGACCGGCGGCGGTGGAGAGACGATTATGAATACACTGCAGTCCCTGGTAGAGCCGGGAACCATTAAGATTGCTGCTTTTGATACCTTTGAAGGCATGGAGGGCGGATTTGAAGACGGATGGCTGACAGCTTTGGCAGGTGGTATTGCCATTCAATGTGTACCTGATTTCATTATGCTGTACAACGCTGTGGATGGAACACCTTTATCAGACACCTATACCGTTCTTTATCAGAATTTTATCTTTATTACCAACTTAGAGGATTGTGCTACCTTTGCACAGTATATCGATAATCCGGAGCATATGATCTATGATGCCGATATGATCCGCAGCCTGACAAAACGGTACAATCCTGATGCAACACTTGAGGATATTGTAAACTTAATGAATGATTACAGCCTTCAGTGGGTTGTTGAAAATGCGGAATGATTAAAAACTTATTTAGGCAGCATCGCAAGTGTTGTTTGCGTATGTATGAGGAATTAGTATGAAAACAGTAAAAAACATTATTAATAAATATGCATTAATGCTGGCAGTGCCTGTCGCGGGATTTTTACTTCTGTGGATGATATTCCCAAATGCGGTGGGAGTCAAGAATATTCCTTCTTTGTTAAAGCAGGCAATTGCGCCGGCTGTACTTGGATGGGGCGTTCTGTTTAACATGAAGGTAGGAAACTGGGATTTTTCAGTAGGCTCCGAGGTGCTGATCAGCGCTATTATAGGCGGAAATCTGGCAATCATGTTTAACCTTGGAATGCCTGGTATGATGCTTCTTAGTGTTTTGATCGGATTTGCGGCAGGCGCCCTGGTGGGACTGATTTATTATCTGCTGAAAATACCGACGATTATTGTATCCATAGGAATGCTGCTTGTTTATGAGAGTCTTGGCAGTTATGTTTTTGGCGGGGCGGGAGTTTATATCCCGCCTGACTGGAAACTGTTAAGCACAGGTACCCTTTTTATCATTGCTGTGATAGCTGCTGTATTTTCCTATTTTCTGTTTTATAAGTCAAAGATTGGATACAATGTCAGAGCGGTAGGAAACAATGCGTCTGTGGCGTCAATAAACGGATTAAATGTATATAAGGTTAAGGTCCTTTCAATTGCCATTGCCGGTATGTTCTCAGGTATTTATGCAATGATCTGTCTTGGAACAAGCGGTGTGCAAAAAACAGTAGGCTCTATGAATTCCATGGGAACCTGCTTTGATGCAATGATGTGTGTGTTTGTGGGAACCTCTATCAGCCGTAAGGGAAATCTGATCACAGGTATTTTCTGTGGAAGCATTGTTATGCAGCTGATTAAGCTGTGCCTGATGGCCTGTGGTTTCCCCAGCGAATACAATTCCATCGTAATTGCAGTTTTTGTACTGGTATTTATGGCTCTGGACTCTTACACACAGGTATCGGCGGCTAAGAAAAGAACAGGAAGAGCAGTGAAAATTTAAAGTACTGGAAGGATAGGATATGAACTTTAAAGAACAGGTGGCTGTGGTCACAGGGGCTGGTGATGGTATCGGGCAGGGGATTGCGATTTCGCTGGCAAAAAGAGGATGCCGGGTAGCCTGTCTGGACATAGCTGATGAGAAAAATAAGGAAACGGCGGATAAGGCCTCAATAGCGGCAGGGGCTGACTGCAGGGCGTATCATTGTGATCTTGCAGAGCCTGACAGCATTGATAAAACCTTTGAAGCAATTTTTAGGGACTTCGGTAAAATCGATATACTGATCAACAATGCAAGTGTATTTTCCACCATGTCTTTTGTGGAGGATTCTTACGAATCGGCCTTAAAGGATTACCATTTCAATATGGATGTAAACGCAAGAGGAATGTTTCTATGTGCCAAAAAGGCTGCTCCCCATATGGCGGAAAAAGGGTATGGACATATCATTAATGTGATCACCAATCATGTAAAGCGCTATTTGTTTCCGCCCAGCGATAATGAGCACAGCTATGACGCGTCCAAATACGCCCAACTGGCTCTTAACGAATCCCTGGACTGTGAGCTTAAGAAATATGGCGTGCGTGTAAATGCCATTTGTCCCGCAGCTACCAGAACTCCCATGCTACAGGCCTTCTTTGATGATCTGGGAATGGAGCTTAGCAGGGAAACCATTGGGAAGTGTGCAGGAATAGCATCTTTGCTTGAAGCAGAAGAGGTGGCGGAGGCGGTCTGCCATATTTTGGATTGGGATAATACCCAGCCTACGGGAAAAGCATTTCTCGTGATGTATTCTGAAGATTGTGAAAAATTAAAGAATGGTTATGTAGAGGAATTGGCAAAATGATAATAGATATTGAAAAGACATTATTGGAAATGACGCTGGAAGAAAAAGCGTCTCTGTGTTCCGGCCTGGGCTATTGGGACACGAAGCCTGTAGAGAGATTGGGAATAAAGTCCTTTGTAATGACGGATGGGCCTAATGGCGTCCGTATGCAGGAAGGAACAAATGACCGATTTGGGCTTAACGAAAGTGCAAAAGCAACCTGTTTTCCTACAGGCTCCTGTCTGGCCGCATCATGGGATACGGATTTACTTCATCGTGTGGGGGCGGCAATTGGCAGGGAAGCTAAGGCTAAGAGGGTCAGCCTTGTACTGGGGCCGGCGGTTAATATGAAGCGAAGCCCTTTGTGCGGCAGGAATTTCGAATATTTATCGGAGGATCCTTTACTGGCAGGAAAGCTGGGAGGTGCCTATGTACAGGGAATGCAGGAGCAGGGGGTAGGAGCGGTACCCAAGCATTTTGCAGCGAACAATCAGGAACGTTACAGACAGACCATCGACAGTCGTGTGGATGAACGTACCTTAAGGGAAATTTATTTAAGAGTTTTTGAAATTGTAGTGAAGGAAAGTGCTCCCTGGATGCTGATGTCTTCTTACAATCAGATCAATGGAAGCTTTGCCTCTCAAAACCGTAAACTTCTGCATGATGTTCTGCGCGGGGATTGGGGCTACCAGGGGCTGGTGGTGACAGACTGGTATGGCACCAATGAGCGCCCTTTAGGAATAGCGGCAGGACAGGATCTGGAAATGCCCGGAAATGGAGGAATCAGTGACAGGGAAATTATTGATGCGGTACGCGCCGGTAAGCTTTCTGTAAATGATGTGGACGAATGTGTTCGGCATTTTCTGGAACTTTATAATACGTTACAGGAAAATGACCGGGAAGTGGAGCTTGATTTTGAGGAAAATCATTCTATTGCACGTCAGGCGGCAACGGAGGGAGCTGTACTTCTGAAAAATGAAAATGCAGTTTTGCCTTTGACGCCCAATCAAAAAATAGCTGTAATAGGAGCTTTTGCCAAAAAACCCAGGTATCAGGGAGGCGGCAGTTCTCATTTAAATGCAAATCATATGGATGTGCCATGGGATTATTTCTGCAGGATGGTTCCGGAAAGTCTGCTCTCTTATTCGGAGGGCTATGATCCCGAAATAAATGAACCCCAGGAAGAGCTTATTAAAAAAGCGGTAAATAATGCCAAGGCAGCAGATGTTGCAGTGATTTTCTGCGGCCTGACGGATAATTTCGAATCAGAAGGGTTCGACCGTGAGACAATGGGAATGCCTGAAAGTCATAATCAGCTTATCCGTGCGGTGGCAGGCGCAAATCCCAACACAGTGGTCGTGCTGGAAAATGGCTCGCCTGTTGAGATGCCCTGGTTAGATCAGGTAAAGGCAGTACTGGAAGCTTATCTTGGAGGCGAGGCAGGAGGAAGTGCGGCAGTCGATTTATTATATGGCAAAGCCAATCCCTGTGGAAAGCTGGCTGAAACATTTCCCAAAAGACTGGAGGATAATCCTTCCTATTTGAATTTCCCAGGATGCAGCAGTTATGTGGAGTACAGAGAAGGTATTTTTATAGGGTATCGGTATTATGCCTCCGCCAAAGTGAAGCCGCAGTTCCCCTTTGGATATGGCTTGTCATATACCACCTTTGCCATTTCAAATGTACATACCAGCGCTTCCTCCTATCAGCGTGGCGACCAGCCCGTCTGTGTGAACTGCACGGTAAAAAATACAGGCAGTATGGAGGGAAAAGAGGTAGTTCAGGTATATGTAAAGGCACCGGGAAAAGAGGCAGTAAGGCCTGCGCTGGAGCTAAAGGGCTTTTGCAAGGTTTCCTTAAAGCCGGGAGAGGAAAAGCAGGTATCAATTGCGCTGTTTGATCTGGATTACTGGAATCCTGATTTAAATTCCTGGGAGCTGGAGAAGGGTACTTATGAAATTATGGTGGGAACCTCCAGCGAAGATCTGCCTTACAGGGTACCATTGGAGGTATCTGGGACAGTAAAGCGCAAAACTTATGACCACAATACGATGCTGGGCGAGCTTTTAGACCATGAGAAAACAGGAAAGTGGGCAAGGGAAACGCGAAGAGCATTTACTGTGGAGATGACCGGAGGAATCGAAAACACACATACAAAGCTGCTGCTTGAGAGAAGCACTCTGGAGCTGCCGCTGCTTGTTCTGCGCAATACCGGTTTCCTTTCACCGGAAAGGTTAAAAACATTGTTGGCAGTGCTGAATCAGCAGGACACAGAAGGAGCAGATACCTCATGGCTGCTTGAATAAGAAAAGGAAAGGAAGGCACGGAGATGACCCTTAAAGAATTGTTGGAAATTGAGGAAATCAAAAAAATCAGAAGTCAGTATTCTCATTTTTATGATGCTAATTCTCTGGAAAATCTGGTAGACTTATTTACAGATGACGCTGTATGCGAATGGGATGCATCCCATGGAGGCTGCTGGATAGGAAAGGAACAGATCCGTGCCAATTATAAAAGGTATTTTGATGAATTTGGTAATAAAGAATGGATTGTCATGCATGCAATTACCAATCCATGGATCGAATTGACCGGACCTGATACTGCGGAAGGAAGATATTTTATGCTGGACTTTAATTTCTGCGGACTGACGGAAGATCCTTTAGGATGCATCGGTGTCTATGATGATTCCTACAAAAAGGTAGATGGAAAATGGAAAATACACAGAACGAGACTGGATTTTCTTTATCCGGACCGGATAATTACGGGAGGAACACCTGGGAACCGCGTCGCCTGCGTCACAGACAAATAGCGAGGTGACAGATCATGCATGAATATTTTTTAAAGATGGGAGAGTTTGCAAAAATTTGCGGAGTAAAGAAATCCACACTGGTTCATTATGCAGATATAGGACTGCTTAAGCCAGATCATATAGGGGAAAATGGATATTCTTATTATGCACCTTCGCAGATATACATTTATGAAGTAATTGATATTATGAGAAGAATGTCCATTCCTCTGGAGGAAATTAAGGTATATCTGGAGAATCAGGACATTATTACCTGCCGGGAGGTTCTGAAAAAAAATCTTAAGCTGCTGAAAGAAAAAATGTGGGAGCTTGAGCACATTGAATCCATTATTGAAAATACATTAAAGGATATTGATAATGCGCTGAAGCAAAAGCAGGATGTGATAGAGGTTATCACCCAGGAGAAGGATGAATATTTCTTCGTGTATGAAATGCCTTACAGAACAGAAAAAGCGGCATATAATCTGGTAGATGCCAGAACGATGATCCAGCACTGTAAGGACAGCTTTCTTAACTGTACTTTAAATATCAGTGAGATCGTGCTTAAGGAGCATGTTTTGGATGGTTCCTTTAAAAAGACCTATGGAGGCTTCCGGGTCAGCGAAAAGATGGAAAATGAAAATATTTTTGTGCGGCCGGCAGGACAATATATAACCATGTGCAGCAAAAGCGGAGGAGATAAGATCCCCAGGCTTTACCGGAAATTGAAGAAATATGCAGATGAAAATGGATATCAGGTATGCGGAAACGCCTATGAAGAGGATCAGCTCAGTTATATCACGGAGCATGACAGGGAAAATTATCTGGTTCGCTGCTTCTTACATGTAAAACCTATAGATACCGGAAAAACCCCGGTGGAATAGCTATCATTTGAGAGGAGATAATCATGACTGAAAATACAACACAAAATTACCCTTACCGTCCGCCTAAAAAATTTACAAAGAAATCTCTGCATGGCAGAGTGCGTACAGGAAATTTGTTGTACGAGGACCTGCAAAGAGCGCAGAAATTCTATGTAAATGTTTTTGGATGGGATATGTTTAAACTACCTAAAAATGTTCTGGGGAGATGTCCCGATGAGGCGACGCCCGACGTGATCTGTGCCAGCGGTCCTGCACAGTTCGGATGGGAGGGCTCTGTTCCGGGATATATGCCTGCAGAGCTTATCCATAAGGATGAGGAGATGAATAAGCCTTATGTTATGGTGGAGGTCGAAATGGACGTGCCCCTTGCCAAAACCCTTGAGCGGATCGTTGCAAAAGGGGGAAAAGTAATTGGCGGTGCAGATAATCCGGGAGACTGGGCGGAGGTAGCCATGGTGGAAGATCCTGCCGGGAACAGACTGCTCTTGTGGAAATGTCCTGACTCGCGTACCTGGGAAGAGCCGGAAGCCGATTATGATAAGGAATAAGGAGGGATTTACCAATGCTGAAACTGTATACCTGTTATAACTGTAGCTTTCCTTTTAAGGCAGATGATCAGGAACTTCCATGTGAATGTCCTGCCTGCGGAGCGTCTCCGGACAACTTTCTGGGGGAGCCCTATAATGAGCAGGAAATCAGAAGGATTCATGTAGACCCGCCTGAAACAGTAACGGATCGGGATCCCATGAATCTGGAATGGCATATGCCCAAACACTTCCCCGCCGGCACGCGGAACGGAAGGCTGAGAAGATTTGTTTTTGAATATGATGATCCGGAGGAAATTAAGGACTTTTACACTGATGTGTTTGGATGGGATATTATCAATACGGAAACTGCCGATCCGGCAAATCCGCTGATGTATTGTGCCACAGGTCCCGGCAATCCCAACTGGGAGCCGAGAGTTGTTTCCTTCTGTTATGGGTTTTTAAAAGCGCGGGCCACGGAGGATACCGGAAGCCATCCCATGTATGTGATTGAAGTTGACAGTATTGAAAAGACAGTCGACTTAGTGGAAAAGTATGGAGGAAAGCTTTTAAAGCCTGCCTATACTGTAGACGGCCAATTATATGCGGTAATTGAAGACAGCGAAGGAAACGGGATCTATTTATGGCAGACGCCGCCTACCGTTACCTGGCAGGAGCCGGAATCACAGACTTTATAGAGGATACAAACCGAAAAGTTATGGAAATGCAATAAAAAAGGGAGGTGCGAAACAGTGTATAAGGACTGTGCGCGCCTCCTTTTTGTATAACAGGAAAAATCCTTCCCTGTTAATAAATCATAGCCTCTTCTTCCCCCTTCATTACACGAAGTGCACCCTGAACGAGGGCAAGCAGCTCATCTTCACCGGGATAAACTGTAACAGGGGCAATAAAGCCTGCCCGTTCCTTTAAGCCGGCTACCACAGCTTTATCATAAGCAATTCCTCCTGTGACGATAATCTGATCTACCTGTCCTTTTAAAACACAGGCCATGGAACCAATGTCTTTAGCAACCTGCATGATGAATGCGTCGCGGATTTCTTCCGCCTGCTTGTCGCCATCGTCCACCATCTTTTCCACATCACGCATATCATTTGTACCTAAATAAGCATTGAAGCCGCCATTTCCCACCAGCTTTTTGTAAACCTCTTTTTCGGTGTATTTGCCGGAGAAGCACATTTTGATCAGTGCGCCGGAAGGAACTGCACCGGCTCTTTCAGGGGAGAAAGCACCGTCCCCATCTAATGCGTTGAATACATCAATAACGCGTCCTTTTTCATGAGCGCCTACAGAAACGCCGCCGCCCATGTGAACTACGATAAGATTTAAGGAATTGTAAGCCTTTCCCTGCTCCCTGGCATAGCGCTTTGCAACTGCCTTCTGGTTCAGCGCATGGAATACGCTGGTACGGGGAAGCTCAGGAACACCTGAGTATCTGGAGATGGGCATCAGCTCATCGACAACTACCGGATCTACAATATAAGAAGGCACACCAATAGAGTCCCCGATTTCTCTTGCAAGAATACCGCCTAAGTTGGAGGCATGCTGCCCCTGCTTTCCAATTTTTAAATCTTCAAGAAGCTCGTCGCTTACTGCGTAGGTACCGCCGGGAATGGGCTTTAACATACCGCCGCGTCCTACAACTACCTGAAGGGATTTGATGTCAAAATCTTTTTCCTTCAGTAAATCAAGGATAATCTGTTTCCGGAAATCTTTCTGGTCTACAATAGAAGCATACTGTGCAATTTCTTCTGTAGAGTGGCGAAGAGTTTCTTCAAATAAAAGGGTTTCGTCTTCAAATACACCAATTTTGGTGGAAGTGGAGCCGGGGTTAATGATTAAACTTTTAATAGCCATTTGCTTTCCTCTCTATACTTTCTTATTTATTTTTTGCCATAGCTTCAGCAACAACAGCACCTAAAGCAATGGAATTTACCTTGGTTTCAAAGTCGTCGGAACGGGATGTCAGGATTACGGGAGCCTTTGTTCCTGTAAGGATATTTCCGTTTACTACCTTTGCAGTATGTACCAGACACTTGTATACAAGATTTCCTGCATGAATATCAGGGAAAAGGAGGATGTCCGCATCACCCTGGATGGCTCTGTCGGTAGCACCTTTGTGTTTGGCAGCCTCGGGATCGATAGCAAGGTCTAAGGATAAAGGACCGTCAACGATACAGCCTGTAATTTTACCCTCTTTATTCATCTGTGTCAGTTCTCCGGCTTCAACGGTAGCAGGCATTTTGGGGTTGATGACCTCCACAGCAGCAAGAGGAGCTACCTTAGGATTAACGATGCCGCAGGCCTCGGTAATCTCAAGAGTATTGTTGATGATATTAACCTTATCTTCCAAAGTAGGGTAAGGAATAAATGCCACGTCTGTTAAGAAAAGAAGATGGTCGATTCCTTCAATGTCGAATACACATACATGAGACAAAGGTTTTCCGGTGCGAAGGCCCACTTCCTTATCAAGGACGCTTTTTAAGAATCCCTTGGTATCGATAAGCCCCTTCATGTACATGTCAGCTTTTCCGTCGTGTACAAGTTTTACTGCGGTAAGGGCGGCTTCGGTGGTATCTTCCACGTTGATAATCTCAAAATCGCTTAAATCCATGTTCATGGAGGAGGCAATTTCCTTAATCTTCTTTTCGTCGCCTACCAGGATGGCGTCTGCAATCTTTCTTTTCTTTGCGGCAGCCACAGCTTCCAGTACAGCGGAATCCTGTGCTACGGCAACAGCAACTTTTTTGGTGCCGCATTCATTAACCTTGGCAATTAAATCAGCGAATGTCTTACTCATTTGTTTTCACCTCATAATAATTAAAATTTTCAATATCATATCGTTAAAATAATAACACTGTTTAGAGGAAAAATCAATAATTGGTAAGGGAGATAAAAAATGGTATTATGTCATTGGGAAATGCAGGGGAAGGAACCGGAAGAAAGGGGAAAGGATCGTGAAAGAATTTGAATTAAGAAAAGCCTATCAGAAAGAGGATGGGCTAAGACACAGCTTTAATCAATTGGCGTATCAGACCTTCGGACTTGATTTTGAGGACTGGTATCAGAAGGGATATTGGGGTGAAAATTATATTCCCTATTCTATAGTAGTTAAGGGAGAGGTAGTGGCTAATGTGTCTGTTAATCCAATGACGTTTTGGGAAGGGGAGGAAAAAAAGCATTTTATTCAGCTGGGAACGGTCATGACCAGGGGAGACTATCGAAATCAGGGATTGATTCGCAGGCTGATGGAAGAGATTGAAAAGGATTATGCAGGTAAAGCGGAAGGCAGCTATCTTTTTGCAAACAGCAGCGTACTGGAATTTTATCCCAAATTTGGATATGAGAAGGAAGCCGAGTACCAATACTCAAAGAAGGTATGGTTTGATGGAGAAAGAACTGCCCTGAAGGTTCCCATGAAAGAAAAAAAGGACTGGGATAAGCTGGAGCGGGCTATGAGGAAAAGCTCAAGGCACAGCCGGTTTGAGATGGTGGATAATGGGCAGCTTATCCTGTTTTATGTGACAAAATTCATGCAGGAAAATGTCTATTATATTGAAGAATGCAATTCCTATGTAATTGCGGAAATTGAAGATAAAAATTTATTGCTGCATGCTGTTTATTGC
>USJG01000038.1 GCA_900554925.1 uncultured Lachnospiraceae bacterium | reverse complement strand
CATGGGCATTGGCGTTTTGAGCAGCGGCCACGATTTCCGCGTCTGTTGCGTCGGGACGTCCGTAGCGGATATTGTCCATAACGCTGCCGGTAAAAAGGTATACATCCTGCTGCACAATACCGATGTTGCTGCGAAGGCTTTTTAAGGTAAAGTTTCGAATATCGGTGCCATCAATTAAAATGCGGCCTTCCGTCACATCATAAAATCTGGGTATCAGACTACAGAGCGTGGATTTTCCCACGCCGGAGGTGCCCACCAGCGCAATATATTCGCCTTCTTTTACATGAAGATTTAAGTTTGAAAGGACGGTTTCAGAATCATCTTCATAGCGGAAATAAACATTTTCAAAGGTAATGTCTCCCTTTGCATTTACCAGTTCTTTTGCGTCGGGTTTATCTACAATATCAGGGTTAATATTTAAGATTTCAAGAAATCTGCTGTAACCGGAGGCGCCGTTCTGGAATTGTTCGGTGAAGCTGATCAGTTTTTTAATAGGGTCTGTAAAATTATTAATATAAAGCAGGAAAGTGATCAGGTCAGTGATGGTGATAATATTTACAGTGATAAATAAAGCGCCGGTTGCAATAACCACTACATTGATCAATGTAGTAAAAGCGCCAAGACCGGAATTGTAAAGTCCCATATATTTGTAGCTTTCTTTTTTACTTTCAACAAACCGGTCATTACCCACTTTAAATTTATCCATTTCCATTTCTTCATTGGCAAAGGATTTGACAACCCTGATACCGGAAAGATTGTCCTCAATCTGTGCATTAATATCAGCAATTCTTGCTCTGTTTTTTACAAAGGCCCGTTTCATGCGGACATTGAAATAGAAAGCATATATCAGCATAACAGGAACTACGGCAAATGCCACAAGGGCCAGGCGCCAGTTGATGGAAAGTAGAATGGCAAAGGAGCCAAACAGCTTGATAATGGAAATAACAATATCTTCGGGTCCATGATGAAACAGCTCGCTGATGTCAAATAAATCATTGGTAACGCGGCTCATCAGCTGGCCTACCTTCTGGTTGTCGAAAAAGCTGAAGGATAATTTCTGATAATGGGAAAAAATCTCATTCCTCATATTGTACTCCATTTTAGCGCCCATGATGTGTCCATAGTAGGCGATAAAATAGTTGCAATAGCATTCCAGCAGAACAAGGGCGGCCATACCGCCGGAGAGCATCAGGATGATATGCAAAGATTCGGTGGGTTCACGGTATATTACATCGCTGGTAATGTAACGGATAATTAGTGGAATTATTAAAGTTACAGCAGCACCCAGGCAGGCAAAGAACATGTCTGCCGCAAACATTTTTTTGTAAGGTTTATAATAAGATAAAAATTTCTTCCATTCTTTCTTTTTCATAATAAACTCCTGATTTTATAATGTACAAATATTGCGCTTCCTATGTTAGCATACTATAGAAAAGGAATCAAAAGAAAAATTCGGTAAAAAGAATACAAATTTATAAGAGTATGGTAAAATAAGAAAAAATGTCGTTTCAGGTGGAGTTTTGTTATGAATTATATTGTACTGGATTTGGAATGGAACCAGAGCAATACCGGTGAGGAACCGGAGGTAAAAGAAATACCCTTTGAGATCATAGATATTGGGGCAATTAAATTAAACAGCGACAGAGCAATGATCGATGAATTTAATCAACTGGTGAAGCCTGCGGTTTACGAGCATATGCATAAGATTACCAGCAATCTGATCCATCTTCATATGAAGGATCTGCAAAAAGGGCGTCCCTTTGTAGAGGTTATCAGTGAATTTTTTTTGTGGGCCGGTAGAGATTATATTTTTTGTACCTGGGGCCCCCTTGATCTGTATGAGCTGCAGAGAAATATGCATTATTACCACCTGGAACCTTTAAGCGATGCTCCCATTAAATTTTTAGATGTACAGAAGTTGTTCAGCATAGCATATGAGGACAAAAAAAGCAGAAGAAGCCTGGAATATGCCATAGATTATTTGAAAATAGAAAAGGATATTCCTTTCCACAGGGCATTTAGTGACGCTTATTATACCGCCAGGATTTTAACATGTATTGATGAAAGCATTTTGGTAAATTATTCCATAGATACCTACGTACTTCCAGGGAACAGGCAGGAAGAAATCCATGTGATGTTCCATGATTACATGAAATATATTTCCAGAGAATTTCCGGACAAGCAGAAGGCTTTGGAGGACAGGGAAGTTATGAGTACAAAGTGCTATTTGTGCCATAAAAATATCCGAAGAAAAATCCGCTGGTTTTCCCCTAACGGAAAGCATTATTACAGCGTTTCCCTCTGTCCGGTTCACGGATACATGAAATCCAAGATCAGGATCCGCAAGTCCGAAAACGGAGGTGTATTTGTGATCAAGACCTCCAAATTTATTTCTGAACAGGACTGTCAGAAAATCCTTCAGAAAAGAGATCAGGCAAAGGAACACCGCAAAAGCAAAAAATCAAATACAAAGACTATAAGTCGAAATACTTAAATCGGGAAGAA
Source organism: uncultured Lachnospiraceae bacterium (assembly GCA_900554925.1). Taxonomy (GTDB): domain Bacteria; phylum Bacillota; class Clostridia; order Lachnospirales; family Lachnospiraceae; genus Suilimivivens. The sequence continues at coordinate 13,912 of USJG01000038.1, read as the reverse complement.
GGCAATACAGGGCCTTCTTTTCCTTTTCTATTTCTTCTTTTTCTGCGTTTTTTAACTGTTCTCCCGTTATCCAGAAAATTGTAGCTATTGATAATAGAATGAATGATAAAAATAACAATTAACAGAGCTGCTATGGACAGAACAATGATCAGCACTGTTTTAATATTGATTACAATTATATTGGGTTCTTCGGTGCCGGTTTCCGATAATTCATCCCCGCTTTGTGTAAATGTATAGGCTGCCGAAGCTTCTTTGGCAAAATCAACTGTTGCGGTGCCAAGATAAGCGTCCTGATAATAATAATTAATTTCCGCCACTTCATCATCCCCGGCAGTGTCATAGGAAATTTCAGAATCCAGGTCATCAAAGCTGACGGTTTTAGGCACGATCAGATAGCTGTCCGTATTTAAGGCAAGGATCGGCTTGGAGTTGCCGAATATGTCGTTGGAGGTATGAAAGAAATTGGAATTTTGTATAGAGTATTTTGTTTCATTTTCCGCAACATTCACTACAGAAAAATTGGTAAAACCGTAATCAAACAATTTAATAGTATCATAGAACTGTTCCGGAGACTCTTCCTTCATAATGACACAAATAAGCTTCATACCATTTTGTTCCGCACAGGTAACCAGAGTCTGCCTTGCCTCGTCGGTATAACCGGTTTTTCCCCCTTTAATACCCTCGTAAGGAATTGCACCGGTGATCAGTTGATGTTTGTTTCTCATAATAAAATCATCAGGCTGAGTAGCAGTAGCTGTAAAATGATGGGAAGCGGTGTTGCCTATCTTTGAAAGCAGCTCGTTTTGAAAAAAAGCTTTTGCTATAAGGGCAAGATCATAGGCTGAGGTATAGTGGTTTTCATCAAACAGGCCATGAGCGTTAACAAAATGTGTGTTTTTGCAGTCAAGCTCAGCGGCCTTTTCATTCATCATCCGGGCAAAGGCGTCTGTGCTGCCGGCAATGTGTTCCGCCACAGCGTTTGCCACTTCATTTGCGGAGGCGACCAGGATACCGTAGAGACATTCCTCCATGGGCATGGCCTGTCCTGGGTCAATTCCAATGTTTGAACTTCCGGCTTCAATGCTGAAAACCGCATCGTGGGAGAAGGTGACTACTTCGTCCAGTTCACTGTTTTCCGCTGCAATAAGGCAGGTCATAAGCTTGGTGGTGCTGGCGGGGTACATTTTTTCATCAATATTTTTGGCATAAAGAATCGCACCCGTATTGGCTTCCAGCAATATGGCGGATTCTGCGCCAATAGCCGGGCCGGCGGGCCAGTTTTCAATCTGGTTGCTCTGAATGGGAAGAGACTTGCGTTCTTCAGCTTCCGCCAGGGCTTCTTCAGTGGTGGCAGGCGCGGCATAAGCATTCCTTCCGGAGCAGGTTATAATAGATATAAATAAAAATGCGGATAGCAGTTTGCGACCTATCCGTGGGAATTTACAGCAATTCATAGCAGTTCCTCAATTATGATTTAATCCTATTATGTTCATTTAAGAATCTAATTATAAGTTTACAATTCACCATAGTTTTTGACAAGATTTTTTTGCCTGAAAATATCTTAACATTTTTTTATCTTTTCTTATTTAAAGAAATGATGTACAATAGATGACTGATAAAGATAAAAATTAATTAATGATATGTTTGAAAGGCAGTTTTGATGAGGCTTAGAAATATTGAAGGTGCCAGAGATGTGATAGCGGAAAGCTCCTTAGTGGTACATGAGCCGGAGAAGGAAAAGGGGAGATGGAAAGAAGTCTTTGGAAATGACCACTCTCTGAGGGTAGAGATAGGGATGGGAAAAGGGAGGTTTATCCATGCCCTTGCAGCGCAAAACCCCCAGATCAATTACCTGGGAATAGAAAAATATTCCAGCGTTTTACTTCGCGCTTTGCAGAAGATGGAGGCAGAGCCTTTGCCCAACCTTTTATTTATCCGCATGGATGCGGAAGATATTACAGAGGTGTTTGACCGGGAAGAGGTGGACAGAATTTATTTAAATTTTTCCGATCCATGGCCAAAGGACAGGCATGCCAAAAGGCGCTTACCTTCCAGAGAATTTCTGTCAAGATACGATCAGATTCTTAAAAAGGATGGTGTGCTTGAATTTAAAACAGATAATAAGGATTTGTTTGATTTTGCACTGGAGGAGCTTTTACCGGCAGGCTGGGAAGCACTGAAGGTGACCTTTGATCTGCATCATGACGCTGAAATGATGGAAGGCAACATTATGACAGAGTACGAAGAAAAATTTTCATCTAAAGGAAACCCTATTTATAAATATATCATCAAAAGATAAGCAATACTATTTAATAAACGGAAAGGAGCAAATTATGGAAATTAAAATTACAGATAGCAATTTTGAAGCAGAGGTTAAGCAAAGCAGCATGCCGGTGCTGGTAGATTTTTATGCGGACTGGTGCGGACCATGCAAAATGATGTCGCCGCTTGTAGCACAACTGGCAGATGCTTATGAAGGAAAATGCAAAATAGGCAAATGCAACACGGATGAAAATCCCGCGCTTACCAGAGAATATAAAATTATGTCTATCCCCACCTTCATTATTTTTAAAGATGGGAAAGTGGTTGACACCTTAATAGGAGCTGTCTCCAAAAATGAATTAGAAGCAAAAATCAAGCAGGTGCTGGCATAAGCCTCACCTGCTTCTGCATGGAAGAAATATAAGAAAGGCAGGGATATTGGAATGTATATAATATTTTTTCTGATATGGGTCATATTTAATGGACAGCTTACATTAGAAATTGCGGCCTTTGGGGCAGTCATTGCCGGTGTGATCTACTGGTTTTTGTGTAAATTCTTAAATTACAGTCCCAAAACGGATCTGATTTTATGTAAAAAGCTGTTTCAGGTATTATATTATGTGTTTGTTCTGGTGAAGGAAATTATCAAGGCAAACTTTGCGGTGATTAAGATGATCATGTCTTCCAGATATGAAATCGAGCCGGCAGTAGTTAAGTTTAAAACAGATTTAAAGACGACAACTGCCAGAATTCTGCTTGCAAATTCTATTACACTGACCCCGGGCACGATCACAGTATCACTGGAAAATGACGAGTACGTGGTACATTGTCTGGATAAGAGCTTAGCAGAAGGAATTAACAGTTCTATCTTTGTAACTTTACTCAGAAAATTGGAAAGGATGGATTAAAATGCAGATAAATGAAAATCTTTCGGTTCTGGAAAGAGTCTATCAGGGTATGTACATAACTGTTTTAATTATTCTTGCGATTATGCTGTTTGCCTGTCTGATTCGTGCGGTAAAAGGACCTCGTATTGCCGACCGTATTGTTTCTGTAAATATGATGGGTACCATGGTAATGGTTATGATAGCTATTCTTTCTCTTTTATTAAAAGAAGGATTTCTGGTAGATATTTGTCTGATCTATGCCATGGTCAGCTTTTTAGCGGTTATTGTTATTACGAAGGTATACATGGGTGTTTATGAAGAAAAATATCATAATATGCAAAACAGGGATGAAAGCAGCAAGCTGAATGAGGAAGGAGGAGAATCTCATGGAAATTCTTGAATGGATCAGATTGATTGCAGGAGGAGCCCTTCTTATCTGCGGTCTGCTTATCTTTCTGATAGAGCTGTACGGCATATTTCATCTGGATTATGTGCTTAACAGAATGCACGCGGCTGCCATGGGAGATACCTTAGGTATCAGTTTTTCCTTAGTGGGGCTTATGATTTTGTCAGGATTTAATTTTACAACCTTAAAGATGGCTTTGATCGTAGTATTTTTATGGTTTGCCTCTCCGGTTTCCTCGCATTTGCTGGCAAGACTGGAGGTTACCACAAATGAAAATCTGGATAAGCATTGTCAGATATATCCCAATCTGGAGAATCTGGAAGAAGAGTTAAAGGAAGAAAATGAAAAGAAAGAGGCAGGAGGGGAAGAGGCATGACACTGTTTCAATTTATATTGATGAGCTTTTTAATTGTATGCGCTATCTCGGTAAGCTTTTCCAGGAATCTGCTTAACTCCATATTGATCTATATGTCTTACAGTCTGGTAATGTCCATTATCTGGGTCTGCCTGCAGTCCCCGGATCTTGCAATTACAGAAGCAGCTGTAGGGGCGGGAATTACCAGCGTTTTATTTTTTGCCACGCTGAAAAAGATTCACGCAATCCAGATAGAAAAGGAGAAGGAAGAAAAAACGGAAGCCATTTCCTCAGAAGAGCTTTCCGCTAAGGAGCAAAAGGAGGCGGAAATACATGAGTAAATTAAAACCTCAAAAGGAATATGAAAAAACAGGAGCATTTCACTTTTTCCGGTGGCTTTCTGGAAGCAAAGACCCTTATTTGGGAGAAGTGGAAATGCAGCCTCAAAAGGAAGTTGTAGTACCGCAGGCAACGATTCTGGAACGTATGAATGAAAAACAGATGATCCGGGACAAGGTTTATGATGTGGAGAAGAATAAAGGGCTGGTGATCTTCCACAGGATTTATGTGGCGGCAGCAATTTTATTCTGCATTGCACTGGCAGGGCTTTTGCTGTATACGGTTTCTTATCTTCCCAGAACAGGAAACCCTTCCAATCCCGATAACAATGAGGTTTCCGCAAGATACATAGAAAACGGGCTGCAGGAAACGGGAGCCATGAATATTGTTTCCGGTATGATCTTAACCTACAGGGCATTTGATACTTTTGGCGAGACAAATGTACTTTTTATTGCCACCTGCTGTGTAATGGTGCTTTTGATGGTGGATGATGCCATCTTAAAAAAGCAGGAAGTAAAAAACGACAGACGTTTTGAGCCTAAGAATGATGCGATCCTGCAAGGGACAGCCTTTGTCCTTTGTCCGATTATTTTTATCTTTGGCATTTATGTAATTTTAAACGGGCATCTTTCTCCCGGCGGTGGATTTTCCGGCGGGGCCATACTTGGCGCCGGCCTGATTCTTTATGTAAGCGCTTATGGATTTAAGAAGACCCAGAAATTTTTTAATGAACATATATACAAGATAGCCAAAATCACAGCGCTTTGTATGTATGGTATTATTGGTTCCTATTTTTATATTACCGGTGCTAATGGCATTGAAAACCATATCCCTTTAGGCACGCCCGGCCATATTTTAAGCGGCGGTATTATTCTGCCTATTGACATCTGTGTAGGATTGGAAGTGGCATGTACGATGTATGCGTTTTATGCATTGTTCCGGAGAGGGGGTCTGTAAAATGGGTGCAAATCTTTTTGCAAACTATGGCGAAGCAGTGGCAATGATCCTGTTTGGCATTGGATTTGGAAATCTGCTTTTGCAAAGCAATCTGATTAAAAAAATTATTGGCCTTAATATAATGGATACAGCCATATATTTGTTTTTGGCTGAAAAGGGTTACATTGAAGGGCGTGTGGCGCCTATCGTTGTGGACGGTGTGCAGAGTGTGGAAGCATATATCAATCCCATTCCAAGCGGACTGGTTCTGACAGGTATCGTTGTATCGGTGTCGGTCAGCGCACTTATGCTTTCCATTACCGTGCGCTTATACAGACGTTATCAGACGCTTGATCTGGATGAAATTTCTATAAGATTAAAAAAGGAGGGACTGTAAATGGATTTTGTACAGAACTTCCCGGCTGTCTCCATATTGCTCTGCCTGTTTGCAGGAATTATCAGCTCCGGTTTAAAGGACAGGGCAGCTAAGTATGTAAATACAGCATTGATCCTTGTGGTAACATTTTTAAGTGCGTGTACCCTTTCTTATGTTATAAACACAGGAGAAGCTTTTGTTTATGTGATGGGAAAATTTCCGGCACCCTGGGGAAATGAAATCAGAGCAGGTATACTGGAAGCATTTATGGCATTGTTTTTCTGTATGATTATGTTATTGTCCATGTGGGGAGGCAGAAAAAAACTTGGCGATGAGGTAGAGGAAGGAAAGGCTTTCCTTTATTATGTACTGACAGATCTGCTGCTTTCTTCTTTGCTTGCACTTGTTTATACCAATGACTTATTTACCGCATACGTTTTTGTGGAAATTAATACCATTGCGGCCTGCGGCCTGATTATGATCAGACAAAACGGCAGGACCATAGAGGCGGCAGCAAGATACATGATCATGAGTTTATTAGGCTCCGGTCTTTTGCTTATGGGTATCTGTATGCTCTATGATCTGACAGGACACCTTTTGATGAGCAATATCAGTGAGGAGGTTGCGGTGATTGCGGCTTCAGGGGAATACAGGATTCCCCTGCTGGTTACCATTGCACTTATGTCAGTGGGCCTTGCCATAAAGAGTGCACTGTTTCCCTTCCATGCCTGGCTGCCGGATGCCTACGGTTATTCCACTGTATCTTCAGCGGCAATCTTATCAAGCCTGGTTTCAAAGGGTTACATTTTCCTGCTCATTAAGATCATTTACAGAGTAATTGGTTTTGATATTTTTAACAGCAGCAGAATTATAGATATATTGTTTATTTTTGGCCTTATGGGTATGATCTTTGGATCCTTAAGCGCAATCAAGGAAAATGATATCAGAAGAATGATCGCTTTTTCCTCGGTAGCGCAGATTGGTTACATATATATGGGTATCGGAATGGGTACACAGGCCGGTATGGCAGCCAGTGTGTTTCATATTCTTTCCCATGCAGCCACAAAATCCCTGCTGTTTATTGCAGCGATCGGACTTACAGATGTGTCCGGGGGCAGCAGGAAATTTATCGATCTGACAGGTGCTGCCTATCGGAATAAGTGGGCAGGCGTTACATTTACAGTAGGCTCCCTGTCTATGGTAGGTATTCCTTTATTTTCCGGATTTATCAGTAAACTTTTATTTGCCCAGGCAGCGGTACAGAATAACGGAAAAATGCTGCCGGCTTTGATCGTACTTGGTATCAGTACCATACTAAATGCCATTTACTTTATGAAAACAGTTATCCGTATTTATACACCGGTGGGAGAAACAGGCTATGGCAGTGTTGCGTTGAGGGACATGAAGCTGTATGCGGTTACACTGGTCTGCTTTATTGTATTAAATGTGATTCTGGGTGTAAGCTCTCAGCCGATCGTTGATCTGATCGGACAGGGGCTTGGCATGTTCTCCTAAGGAGGTTGATTCAGATGTACTACATCATATTATCTATTTTCTTTCCTGTTCTTTCAGGGCTTTACCTTCTTGTGAGAAAGGAAATGAAAAACAGAAAAAATTTACTTATTACAGTTGGCGTTTCCTTTGTGATTACCACCGTACTGGTAATTTTGGCACTTTGTATGTCGGGGAATGAAATGTTAACCCTGTTTAATCTGACGGACAGGCTTCCTATTTTGTTTAAGATAGATGAGATCAGCGTTATTTTTGTGATTATGGCGGTTGTGATATTTGTCTGTGCCGGTTTCTTTTCCTTTGAGTATATGAAGCATGAGGATAAGGAGAAGCGTTATTACGGATTTTATCTGATCGTACTGGGGGTTTTGATCGCTCTTTGTTTTGCAGGAAACCTGATTACGTTTTATCTGTTATTTGAACTGCTTACTCTTAGTTCCATGCCGCTGGTGCTCCATAATGGAAGTAAAGAAGCGATCATGGCAGGGCTGAAATATTTATTCTATTCCCTTTGCGGGGCTTATATGGCGTTGTTCGGCCTGTATTTTATTGAAAGATATGGAAACACCCTTACCTTCAGTCCCGGCGGCGTCATCAGTTCTGCGGCAGCAGCGGAACACGGAGGAATACTGCTTGTGGTTGCCATGCTGATGTTAATTGGTTTTGGTGTAAAAGCAGGAATGTTTCCTCTGCATGCATGGCTGCCTGCGGCCCATCCGGTAGCTCCTGCGCCGGCTTCCGCAGTTCTTTCAGCAGTGATCGTAAAAGCGGGAATATTGGCTATTGTGAGAGTGGTCTATTATATTTTCGGAGTTTCCTTCTTAAGAGGAACCTGGGTACAGAATGTGTGGATGGTGCTTGCGCTTATTACGATATTTATGGGGTCCATGCTGGCATACAGGGAACCGGTACTAAAAAAACGTCTGGCTTATTCAACAGTCAGTCAGCTTTCTTACATTTTGTTTGGACTGGCGGTAATGGATGCAGGGGGCGTAACCGGAGGGCTTTTGCATGTACTGTCTCATGGATTTATCAAGGCAGCGCTGTTTTTATGTGCCGGAGCCATTATCTATATGACAGGAAAAACAAAAGTAGGGCAGATGCGTGGAATCGGCAAGGAAATGCCCCTTACCATGTGGTGTTATACGATTGTGTCATTGGGACTTATCGGTATTCCTCCCACAGGCGGATTTATCAGTAAATGGTATCTGGCAGAAGGGTCGCTTGCCAGCGGCATTCCCGGATTTAGCTGGATAGGCCCTGTGGTCTTATTAATAAGCGCGCTGCTCACAGCAGGATATCTGCTTCCAATAACTATTCAGGGATTTTTCCCGGGTGAGGATTATGATTACGGAGCCCTCCGGAAAAAGGAACCCTCATTGTTTATGACAATACCTGTATTGATACTTACAGTTTTATCTGTACTGACAGGCTTGTTCCCCAATACCCTGGTTAACTACTTGTCACAGATTATTGAGAAAATTCTTTAGGAAAGGAGAAACAGTTATGATATTATTGGTTATTTTACTTCCCATTATAGCCGGAGTGCTGGTTTTCCTGCTTCCTTTTAAAAAACGGAGCCATATGGAGGTCTTTCTGGAAACGCTGGTAATTTTAAACAGTCTTCTGGTATGGTATCTTTTATTGCACCGGCCTGCAGACATATTTACGCTTGCCAATTTCACAGGAAATTTGTCCATAAGCTTTAAGGTAGACGGAATGAGTATGGTTTTCGGCGGCCTGGTTTCCGCCCTGTGGCCTTTTGCAACACTGTATGCATTTGAGTATATGACGAAGGAAGAGCATGAGAAAGTATTTTTCATGTTTTATACCATGACCTATGGAGTGACCTTAGGAATTTCTCTTGCGGCCAATCTGCTTACCATGTATTTCTTCTATGAACTGCTGACATTGGTTACAGTTCCGCTGGTCATGCACACACTGACAAGAGAAGCAATTCTTGCCAGCAGGAAATATCTGTATTATTCATTGGGCGGGGCGGCTTTTGCGTTTATCGGATTGATTTTTATAATTATTTATGGCAGCAGTACTAACTTTGTACTGGGCGGTGTGCTTGATCTTGCCAAGGTTGGCGACAGAACCAATGTGCTTCTGCTTATTTATGTGATAGCATTTATGGGATTTGGCGTAAAAGCAGCCATATGTCCTTTTAATTCCTGGCTTCCGGATGCAGGTGTGGCACCTACGCCGGTTACTGCGCTGCTTCATGCGGTAGCGGTAGTAAAATCCGGTGCCTTTGCAATCATCCGCCTGACTTATTACAGCTTTGGTACGGAATTTCTTAAAGGAACCTGGGCTCAGAATGTGGTTATGCTGATCGTAATGTTTACCATTGTCTATGGATGCAGCAGGGCTGTTAAGCAAACCCATTTAAAGAGAAGGCTGGCTTATTCTACCATCAGCAATCTTTCTTATATTTTGTTTGGGGTGACGATCATGACGCCTATTGGTATGGTAGGCGCACTTACGCACCTGGTTTTTCACGCGGTAATGAAGATCAGTTCCTTCTTTTGTGCCGGCGCTGTTATGCATCAGACAGACAGGCAGTATGTCCATGAATTAGATGGAATGGGATATAAAATGCCGGCAGTGTTTGGCGTATTTACGGTTTCAGCTCTTGGACTTATGGGTGTACCGGGGCTTGCAGGCTTTGTAAGTAAATGGAATCTGGCGTCGGCGGCTGTGGAAAGCGGCAATACAGTTGCTTTTGTGGGAATTGCCTGCCTTTTGATTTCAGCATTACTTACAGCCATTTATATGCTTACGATAGTTATTCGGGCCTTCTTTCCGGGAAAGGATTTTGATAGGTCAACCCTTGAGGGTATCAAGGATCCAAACTGGAAAATGCTGCTGCCTTTATTTGTATTTACGTTTTTCATTATCATTTTTGGTCTTCGCTCTGCATCGCTGGTAAAGTTTTTCTCAGATGTGGCAGCAGGGCTGTATTAAGGGGGTGCGCGTTTTGAAGGTGCCTTTCAAACTATTTATCGATGCAGTATCGCAGGCAGGCCTGGGATGTGCAGGAAAGGAGATAAAATGAGTTTATTGCTTCTAAGTGCAGTGTTTTTTCCCATAGTTTCCGGTTTCATCAGTTACATGATCGGCAGAAAAATGAAAAGCTGTCGGGACTATTTTGCTGATGTGGTAGCGGGAGTGGAATTTGGTATTTTCCTTTATCTTTTTATAAGTACCATGGTAGAGGGCAGCAGTGGCACGATTTTGGAGGTTCCGGGTATTTGTGGCTTTGGGCTTCATTTTACACTGGATGGTTTTCGGGCATTGTATGGAACCATAGCCGCGTTTATGTGGTTTATGACTACTCTGTTTTCAAAAGAATATTTTGCACATTACAGAAACAGAAACAGATATTATCTTTTCCTGCTTCTTACACTGGGAGCCACGGAGGGCGTATTTTTATCCGCGGACTTTTATACTACATTTATCTTTTTTGAAATCATGTCCTTTACCTCCTATGTGTGGGTTGCCCATGATGAGAAAAAAGAGTCTCTGCGGGCGGCTGCCACTTATCTTGCAGTGGCGGTAATCGGCGGACTTGTAATGTTGATGGGTATTTTCCTGTTATATCATGCATGTGGTACGCTTAAGTTTGATGAACTGGCTAAAGTAATAGGTGAATATAGACAAGTGTTGTCGGTGGATGCGTCAGTTCCCGGAACCATGCGGACAATCTGGATTGCGGGAATCTGTATGCTCTTTGGCTTTGGAGCCAAGGCAGGTGCTTTTCCCCTGCACATATGGCTTCCTAAGGCCCATCCGGTTGCACCGGCACCGGCATCGGCGCTTTTGTCAGGTATACTTACCAAAGCCGGTATGTTTGGTATTTTAATCTTGACAGGTTATATATTCCTCAATGACAGTACATGGGGAAGCCTTATATTGATCCTTGGCGTATGTACCATGGTAGTAGGCGCAGTATTGGCTCTTTTTTCCGTAGATTTGAAGAGAACCCTTGCATGTTCCTCAGTCTCCCAGATCGGTTTTATACTGGTGGGCGTTGGAATGGCAGGATTATTGGGAGAAGAAAATGCGCTTGCAGTGAGAGGAAGCCTTCTCCATATGGTAAATCATTCCCTGATCAAGCTGGCACTTTTTATGGCTGCCGGTGTGGTATTTATGAATGTACATAAGCTGGATTTAAATGATATAAAAGGATTTGGAAGAAAGAAGCCTCTGCTTCATTATATTTTCCTGATGGGGGCATTGGGAATCGCAGGCGTGCCGCTGTGGAATGGCTATATCAGCAAGACGCTTATTCACGAAAGCATTATCGAATATATGGAGATGGTAAAAGAAGGTGCTGTAACCGGAATATTAAATGCCGGCGCCATGAAAGGAATTGAGTGGACATTCTTAATCAGCGGCGGTCTTACCGTAGCATATATGACGAAGCTTTATGTGGCAATTTTCGTAGAAAAGAATAATGATGCGGCCATACAGGAAAAATATAATTCCCAAAAGGGTTATATGAATAAAGTAAGTGCGGCGGCTTTGACCATAAGCGCTACTTTGCTTCCAATTATGGGATTTTTGCCGGATCAGGTTATGGGCCGGGTAGCAGATATGGGTCAGGGCATTTTGCAGGTGGAAGGAGAAGCACAGAAAATAGCCTGGTTTTCTCCTGCCAATTTGCAGGGAGCCGCCATTTCACTGGCAATAGGAGCCCTTGTATATCTGGTGATCGTAAGACTGTGGCTTATGAAGAAAGAAGATGGACAGACCGTTTATGTGAACAGATGGAATGAGTATCTGGATTTGGAGAACACAATTTACCGTCCGATCCTGCTTAAAGCCTTGCCATTTGTATTTGGTGTAATTTGCAGAATATTGGACAGTCTGGTGGATGGCATTGTTGTGCTGCTGCGTAAGAGTATTTACAGGGACAGTAAGCTTCCCCATGAACTGGAGGAAGGCACATATGCTACCCATTTGGCTGGAAGCTTCATTAATGGGCTGGAAAGACTGGCCAATTCCACCATTTGGAAAAAGCATCCGAAAAATGTTGATTACGAGCATAAATATGCGATGGTTCACGAAGAATGGTCAGAAGACAGGACAATTGTAAGCAGAAGTCTCTCCTTTGGACTTTTATTGTTCTGCATTGGTCTGATCATTACAGTGCTTTATCTTTTATTGTAACAATCTGGCATGGAATAATGGCAAGGTATGCAGTGAACTTCCTAAATGCTGGCATACCTTGCTTGTTACGAATTCAAAAACTTTATGGTACAATTGTTGACAATCAGGCTTAAAAATTGTATTATGAACATTGTCTTAGGTTTACGGCGTGTGGCTCAGCTTGGTAGAGCGCTACGTTCGGGACGTAGAGGCCGCAGGTTCGAATCCTGTCACGCCGATGCATTTTAATGAGGGTGCCCTGAAAGTTATTTCATTACTTTTGGGACGCCCTCATTGCGTCAGTGAATTTAAGGTGTTTTGTCACATAGACTTGTGCTATAATAACCCTATATGTATCAAACCATGAATTGATACAGTAAAGGAGTTTGCAGATGGAAGAAAACAGAAATCAGGACAATACTGATTTTATGAAGGAGACAATTAAACAAAGGCCATTAAACAGGAAAAAACTGGTGCGGCGTACATTGGTCACAGCGGCAATGGCAGTGATTTTCGGAATGGTAGCCTGCTTTACCTTCCTGCTTCTTGAACCTGTCATCAGCAACCGCCTTTATCCGGAGGAAGAACCTCAGACAGTAGTGTTTGTGGAAGAAACGGAAGAAAACGAAATACTTCCTGAAGATATGATTGCCGATGATTCCCAGATGCAGACCGGGCCTACAGAGGCGCCGGTATTGGAGGACGAACAAATTGCACAGGTTTTGTCGGAGATGGAATTAGGAGTGGAGGATTATATTTCACTGATCAGTGATGTAAGAGAACTGGCAAGGGAAACCCGTAATTCCATCGTAACGGTGGTGGGAGTGACTTCTGATGTAGGGTGGCTTGATAATGAGTATGAAAGTGAAGGCGCTGTTTCCGGTGTAATTGTGGCTGATAACGGCAAGGAGCTGCTGATCCTTGCAAATGTAAGCAGTATAAAAGGTGCAGATGCCCTGAAGGTAAGCTTTGCAGATGGGCAGGAATATCAGGCTGCTATAAAGAAGAAGGATAATAATACAGGACTGGCAATTATATCCATATCAAAATCTATTATGCAGAATGGTACTCTTGAAACAGCAAAACCTGCAGCTCTTGGAACATCAGGTGCCAGCCTGGTGGGAAACCCTGTTATTGCGCTGGGAAGGCCTATGGGAACGGAAGATTCTGTCTGCTACGGGAATGTTACTTCTGCCGGTAATACCATCAAGCTTCCGGATTCTGATTATAAGTATATGACCACAGATATTTACGGAAGCCCCAATGCCAGTGGAGTGATCATTAATTTAAAAGGGCAGGTGGTTGGCATCATTGATATGGCCCATAATTCCACAGACATGAAAAATCTGATCAATGCTGTAGGAATTACAGAACTGAAAAAAGTAGTGGAAAGCCTTTCAAATGACAGCGATATCTCTTATTTTGGCGTTTATGGCACAGATGTGACAGAGCAGGCAAATACCGAAATGGGAGTTCCCTATGGTGCTTACATTACGGAAATAGATATGGATTCTCCTGCAATGGAGGCGGGAATTCAGAGCGGCGATGTCATTATAAGACTGGACAATACGGAAATTAATAATTATCAGGACCTGGTAAAAGCACTTCTTTTAAAGGGGCCGGATAACGAAGTAAAAATCGAATTGATGCGGCAGGGACCGGAGGGTTATACGGAAATGGAA
>USJG01000037.1 GCA_900554925.1 uncultured Lachnospiraceae bacterium | reverse complement strand
GATTTAAAGAGGGTACTTTATTTTGCCAGTGAAAGGCGCATGATAAGAGTTTTAATGGAGGATGGAAAGGAACATGTTTTTTATGAAAAGCTGGACGAACTGGAAGGGAAGCTGGCCGGTTATAACCATCATTTTGTGCGGATTCATAAATCTTATCTGGTAAATGAGCGGCAGATAGAGCAATATCATTCCAGAAATATCGTGATGAGAAATGGGGATATCCTGACAGTCAGCAGGGATAAAAGAAGCATGCTCTGTCAGCTGCATATGAAGCTGTTAACTGAAAATGCTAAATTTTACATTTAACAGTGCTAATTTTTACATGAATCGTCAAATGGGAAAAAATTATTTATAATTAAAAGGAGTCAGAAAGAGCGCGCTGTTATAAACATACATTTCTTTTTACAGGCAGGGAGTGGTCCCTGCCTGTTGTCTTATGGAGGTTTTTCGAAATTGTTAATAATTTGTAAATTTTAGTCAAAAATATAATTGTAGAGATATATTATCCATACAGTTGATTTCTAAAAGTAATTTCTTTTTATAAAATATTTTCTGGGTTATATAAAAGATGCAGGAGGGTATAGGTGAAGGTAGACTATAAGGACCTGGGTGCAAGGATCAAAAAGCGAAGGGAAGAATTGAATATGTCTCAGGCAGAGCTGGCATCCATGGTTGGTTTATCAACACAGCACGTAAGTAATGTTGAAAATGCCAGGAGCAAAATTGGCTTGGAAAAGCTGATTTCCATTGCCAATGCCCTTGAATGCTCTGCGGCAGTTTGAGAGCAGGAAGCAGGGCTGTTTACAGCGACGAGATTTCCGCTATCATAGAAGATTTTTCTGATGCTGAGATGCGCGCGCTGCCTGAATTTTTAAGAAATTATAATTACATTTATAAACTGCTGAAGCACAGCATGGAAGAAAACGAAAAAGAATAAAAGATCTAATCGGCGGAATTATTGTTCCGCCGATTTTGTGTGTTAAGCGTTTTGCAATAACAGAAACTTATTAAGAGGTGTTACAATGATCAAAGTTGCTATATGTGAAGATGAAAAGCTGTATGCGGATAGGCTGGAAAAGAGTCTTCGGGCATGGGCGGTCAAAACTGCTGTCAATATCAGAATCAGAAAATATATTGGAGAAGAGCAGCTGCTGTCCGATTTTAAAGCGGAGGGTATGTTTGATCTGATTTTTATGGATATTGAAATGGGAAGCATAAATGGTCTGGAAATCGCTGCACGGATTCGTGAAACAGATTATATCACTACGCTGATTTTTGTCTCTCAGTATGAGGATTATTACAAAGAAGCCTATCATGTCCATCCTTTTCAGTTTTTAAGTAAGCCGGTTAACAGGCAGGAGCTGGAGGAAACCATGGATGCTTACATGAAAATGAAAAAGCAGGACATGGAGACATTTACGCTCACCATAAAAAAGGCACAGTATCACCTGAGGCTGAATGATATTATTTATTTTTGCAGCGAACGAAGGCGTGTGACAGCAGTCTGTGAAGGGAAAAAATATTCTTTTTATGGAAAACTGGGAGAGATTCAAAGGCTGCTGGCAGAGAGAAACAATCATTTTCTGAGGATTCACCAGTCTTATCTTGTAAATACCAAATATGTAAAGGAATATCATTACAACAAAGTGATATTGCATAGCGGAGAAGCCCTGAGGGTCAGCAGGGATAATCGGAAATCCATACGGGAGATACATATGCTCCTGATGGAGAATTAAAAAGAAGTGAAAGAAAGTGAAAGAACTACCTGTAGCAATATGGGTAGTTCTTTGTTGTGATATTTATTTTTGTGTGATAGAATAGTTAAGATAAGATAGGGAAAGTATGAAATTAATTTGAAATTCAAACAGAGGTAGCTTGGTATGAAATTACTCAGTGCAGTTGTGCCTTGTTATAATGAAGAAGAAAACGTCGCTGACTTTTATCAGGAGTTTATGATGAACACTTCTTTTTTTACGGAAAAAGATGTGGAACTGGAACTATGGTACATTGATGACGGCTCCAAAGATAATACTGCTTCCCAGGTGAAAAAGCTGATTGAGAAAGATGGACGTGTACATCTTCTTTCTTTTTCAAGGAATTTTGGGAAGGAGGCGGCAATGTATGCCGGGCTTGAAAAGGCCGCAGGAGATTATGTGGTCTTTCTGGACGCGGACCTGCAGGATCCTCCGTCGCTTTTGCCGGAGATGTTTGGCTATCTGGAACAGGGCTATGATTCTGTAGCTACCAGGCGCATTACCCGTAAGGGAGAACCCCCTATCCGTTCTTTTTTTGCAAGAATATTCTATCGTCTTATGAGGAAAATCTCGAAGATAGAGATTATTGACGGGGCAAGAGACTACCGCCTTATGACCAGAAAGATGGTGGACGCCATACTTTCCATGCCGGAATATAACCGGTTCAGCAAGGGGATTTTCGGATGGGTAGGCTTTGAGACCAAATGGCTTGAATTTGAAAACGTTGAGCGGAAGAAGGGAGAGACAAAGTGGTCTTTCTGGAAGCTGTTTCTTTATTCTATTGAAGGCATTACGGCTTTTTCCACAGCCCCTCTTGCTTTCGCCGCTTTTATGGGCGTGTTATTCTGTCTTGCTTCTTTTGCGCTGATTATATTTACGATCGTAAGAAAGGCGCTGTTTGGCGATCCCACGTCAGGGTGGCCCTCACTGGTTTGTATCATTTCCATGATCAGCGGTGTACAGCTGTTTTGCCTGGGGATTGTGGGACAATATCTTGCCAAAACGTATATGGAAGTAAAAAGAAGGCCAATCTATCTTGTAAAAGAGGAAATTTAAATGAACCAGCAAGATAATCTTGTCAGTATTATTGTTCCGGTATTTAATGCCGGTCTTTATATAGAAGAAACAATCAGGATGGTACGCGCCCAGACCTTTAAGGACTGGGAGCTCATACTGGTTGACGATTGTTCCACAGATGACAGCAGAGAGCGGATTAAGCGCTGCACCGCCGGAGAAAATGGTAATATTCGGCTTATAGCAAGGGAGGTCAACGGAGGGGCAGCCAGGGCAAGAAATACAGGAATTGAGGCCGCAAGGGGAAGATATATCGCATTTCTCGACGCAGATGACATCTGGATGCCGGACAAGCTGGAAAAGGAACTGAAATTTATGAAAGAAAAGCAGGCGGCCTTTGTTTTTACAGCTTATGAATTTGGAGATAAAGACGCCAGGGGGACAGGAAGAATCGTCCATGTACCCAGGTTGCTCACTTACAAAAAGGCACTTTCAAGGACGGTGATATTTACCACGACGGTTCTGTTAGATACTGCACTTACAGGACGGGAACTGATTCAGATGCCGGTGATAAAAAGCGAGGATACAGCAACCTGGTGGAAGATATTAAAAAGCGGTTTTGATGCCTATGGCCTTGATGAAGTACTGGCGATTTACAGAAGACCCGCTACATCCTTATCCTCCAACAAAGTGGAGGCAGTCAGAAGAATTTGGAATTTGTACAGAAGACAAGAGAAGCTTTCCCTGCCATACAGTTGTTATAATCTGTTTTTCTGGGCCCTTAGGGCTACGATCAGAAGGCTCTGACAATATCATTTAAGCAGTATCGCAGAGAAACTTGGCGGTAAGCGTGGAGGTTAAAGTGAGACGTTTGGAAACTATGAAAAGAATTATTGTGCTGTGGCTTAGTTTTTTTGGCCTGCTGATACAGACAGCAATTTATGCATATATCTGGCTTGACTATTATTATCCCATTGTCAATAATTTTAACAGAGGCTTAAAGTTTTATCAGAATGGCCATTTGCTGATCATTGCAATTTACTTTATTTTATTGTTTTTCTTTACCAATACTTACGGCGGATTAAAGATCGGTTACCTGAAAACAATGGATGTATTTTTTTCCCAGATGTTTTCACTTTTGATTGTAAATATAATTACATACTTTCAGATTTCGCTGATGAACAATAATCTGGTGGTAGCAGACCGTTTTGCGGCGGCAACGGCAGTGCAGATATTGATTGCAGGCCTGTGGACAGGGTTTTGCAACACTGTTTACCGGAAGGTGTTTCCGCCCAGAGAAATGCTGCTGGTGCATGGGGAGAGGGATATTGAAGATATTCTCAGAAAATTTGCCTCCCGAAAGGATAAATATAAGATCGTTAAATGCATAGATATAAAAGAGGGCCTTCCCAGACTGGAGGAGGAAATTGTGAAAGGCTATGGGGCCGTGGTGCTTTGGGATATCCCTACGGAAGAGCGCAACCGCCTTTTGAAATATTGCTACAGCAGATTTATCCGGGTCTATATGATGCCCAAGATTCCTGACGTGCTGATCAAAGGCTCGGATCAGCTTCACTTATTTGACACGCCCATTCTGCTGACCAGGGAATACGCCCTTAAGATCGAACAGAGGGCGGCCAAGAGGCTGTTAGATATTGTCTGCGCGCTGCTTCTTCTGGTGATCGCATCACCATTTATGCTGGTTACAGCCATATTGATCAAATGTTATGATGGAGGGCCTGTGCTTTACAAGCAGGTACGCTGTACAAGAGGCGGCAGAGAGTTCCGGATCATGAAATTCCGCAGTATGCGTGTGGATGCAGAGAAAGATGGAGTGGCAAGGCTGGCTTCCAAAAATGACAGCAGGATCACACCCATAGGAAGGTTTATCCGCGCAGTGCGAATTGATGAACTTCCCCAGCTGTTTAATATTTTAAAAGGAGATATGTCCTTTATTGGCCCAAGGCCGGAGCGCCCGGAGATCATAAAACAGTACGTTGAGGAAATGCCTGAATTTGTATTCCGGATGAAGGTAAAGGCAGGACTTGCGGGGTATGCGCAGGTTTATGGAAAGTATAATACCACGCCTTATGATAAGCTGAAGCTGGATTTATCTTATATTGAAAATTATTCCGTATGGCTGGATTTAAAATTAATGCTTCTGACTTTAAAGATATTGATTAAGCCGGAAAGCACTGAGGGCGTAGAACATACCCAGGTGACAGCAATGAAATCTCTAAAAACGGGGGACCCAGAGGAAAATGAAGATGGAAATGAGTGAAGAATATCTGAATAAGGGAATGGATTTAAAGCGTCTGGCACTGTATCTTCAAAAAAAGATATGGCTGGTTATTATGCTGGCAATTCTGGGGGCTACCTGTGGCGGGATCATATATCAGGTGGTGCGGGCTGTGAAGATGCCGGTAGAATATGAGGCGGTATCTAAGCTGTATATCAGCTTTGGCCATGATGAAACCGGTGAGGTATACCAATATTATAATGGGTATACATGGAATGATCTGCTGGATACAGACCCGATTCTTGACATTGTTATGAGCGCCCTTCCCGGATATGAAAAGGAGCAGGTGCAGGAAGCTACCACTGCTGAAATATTATCAGACATAAGGCTGCTTACCATAACAGTAAAAGGCGACAACGAAAAATTTGTCCGTGAAATCCGTAATGCAGTGGAAAGCGGGCTGCGGGAATATGCAAGGGTAAGCAAGGAGCTGGATCAGATCGAGGTGATTCGTTCTGGTGCGCCGGAGCGTGTATACTGGGATGACAGAACAACTGCGGCTTGTGTGACGGGGGCGGTGATTCTGGGGATTCTGGCACTTCTGGCAATCGGATTCAGCTATGCGCTGGATGAATCGGTGTATGTCCAGGAGGATGTGGAGAAGAAGTATGCCTGCAAGGCACTAGGAATACTGACCCGCAATCAAAAGGGCTTACAGCCTTATGCCAGAGAACTGAAGGCCAATATTCACTATCTTATGGGGGACAAAAAAACTTTTGCCATTCTGGATATGGAGAATCATGCAGATACGAGAAAGCTTGAATTGGAAAGACTGCTGAATTGGGAGGCAACCGATGGTTTTGGCAGCAGCATGATTCATGCGCAGGATGATTTTGGCTGGAATATTTCCGAGGAAGAAAATCCTAAGGAGCCGGAAGGCGAATGGGAAGTAACTGGCTTTAATGAAAATATATTATCGGAAGAAGAGTGCCGGAAGATCAGAGAGATCGGGGGAGTGATTTTGCTGCTTCCCTTTGGCGCAGATACGGGCCGCAGGACTTCCCGGATATTAAGTTTTCTGAAAAATCAGGATTGCCAGGTGCTTGGGATCATTATCGCACAGGCAGATGAAGAATTTTTAAACAGATATTTTGCATAGAGGTTAACAGGCAGCAATGAAGTTACAGGTGCTGGTGGCAGCAGTAAATAAGCAAGTGAATACTTTAGCGGATGCAATGAATCTGGAAACGGAAGCAGTCATTGTAAACCAGTGCGATCACTTTGATTATCAGGAATATCTTCATAAGGGCAGGCTGATCCGATGTTTTTCCATGGCGGAAAGAGGAGTCGGGCTTAGCAGAAACACAGCGTTGATGCGGGCAGATAAGGAACTGTGCCTGTTTTCAGATGAAGATATTGCTTTTTATCCGGGATATGAGGAAATTGTATGCAAGGCATTTGAAAATAACCCGGATGCAGATATTATTACCTTTAATTTTAAGGTGGATCAAAGAAGAGCAACCTATTATAATCGGAAGAATAAGAGGATACGCTGGTATAATTACGGAAGATACCCCACCTTTGCAGTTGCGGCAAGAACAGAGTCTCTGCGCAGGGCCAATGTAAGCTTTTCCCTGTTGTTTGGGGGAGGGGCAAAATACAGCAATGGTGAGGACAGCCTGTTTTTGCATGACTGCCTGAAAAAGGGACTGCATCTGTATGCGGACACCTCCGAGATAGGGCAGGAGATTTACAGGGAATCCACATGGTTTAAGGGTTATAATGAGAAGTTCTTTACAGACAGAGGCGTGCTGTACCACTATCTTTATGGGAAAATGGCATGGCCCTTTTCCCTGCGGTTTTTGTATGCCCACAGGGGAGAGATGCTGAAAGAAACGCCCATGAACAAAGCCTGCAAATGGATGAAACAGGGCATTTTGGAAGGGAAAAAACGTCATTAGCAAAACGATTGGGAGCAGATATGGTTTTATATATTTTTGTAGCGGTGCTGGCAGTCATGCTTGGACTGACGGTAAATAACCATTGTAAGATACAGCCGAATATAGTGAGCAGACAGCAGATACTGAACGGACTTAGTCTGGTATCTGTTTTTCTGCTTTTGTTTGGGGTTTCCGCCTGCCGGTTAAATGTGGGAAATGATTATGCCAAATATGTTGAGTTTATGCATCTGATCAATTGTGATGCCTTTGTGCCTACGGAATTTGGATTTAACTGGATCGTAAAGGCCATTTATCATCTCAGCGGATTTGAAAACTATCTGCTGGTCTTTGCATTTTTTGCATTTTTTACTATTTTACTGTTTCTTGCAGCGATTTACAGACAGGCAGATTCCTTTGGCTTTTCCTTTTTCCTGTTTATGGCCTTCGGATATTACTTTCAGTCTTTTAATACCGTAAGGTATTATCTGGCCCTGGCCATTGCAGTGGCCGCTATTCCCTATGTGCTTCACAGAGAATGGCTGAAGTTTATTTTGCTGATACTGCTTGGGGCCACCTTGCATAAATCAATTCTGGTAGTGCTGCCGCTGTACGCACTGGCATCGCTTTCCTTTAAAAAGTGGCAGTTGGCGATCATGGCGGTATTTTGCTCCACCTTCTTTTTTCTTCAGGACTTTTACCTGAAGATAGTAGTGTTTCTTTATCCCACTTATGAAGATACGCAGTACCTGGAGGGTGGAACCAGTCTTATCAATATAGTAAGATGTCTGGCAATCCTGATACTTTCCCTGATCTGTTATAAAAAGACGGTAGAGGGAAACCGGCGCAATCAGTTTTATTTCTACTGTAATCTGGGGGCGTTAGCCATGTATGTGTGCTGTTCCTTTCTGCCGATCATTTCAAGAATTGGTTATTACCTGACGATTACCCACATTTTCTTCCTTCCTGCACTGCTTGCAGGAATAGAAAATAAAAAAGTAAAAAAACTTTTTACTGTGGGAGTGATCGGGGCGGCGATCCTGTACTTTGCCATATTCATTTTATTGAAAGCAGGAAATGAGGGCTTAAGAATCCTGCCCTATGAAACCTTCATGTTCCACGACATGGTACCCATCCTCTCAGATGTGAATTAAGGAGAATCATTATGCATCCATTTTTTTCAATTATCGTGGTGTGTTTGAATCCGGGGAACAAATTAAAGGACACCCTGGAAAGTATAGAAACCCAGAACTTTCGGGATTTTGAAGTGATCGTCAAGGACGGAGGCTCGCAGGATGACTCCCTGGAAATTGCGCTGATGCTTGTGGAAGAAGTTGGCAATGTAACTGTTATTCAGAAAAGGGACACTGGAATTTACGATGCCATGAATCAGGCAGTGGTAAGAGCTGTTGGCAGGTATGTTTATTTTTTAAATTGCGGCGACCGTTTTTATTCTGAAAACGTACTTGGCAGGATGGCCGATTTTATAAAAGCTGAGAAAAACCCGGATGTGCCCTGTATTTTTTACGGAAATATCTTTGAGCGCCTGACCGGGCAGCAGGTAATCTCCAATCCTCATATGGATGCCTTTGGCTGTTATCGGAATGTGCCCTGTCATCAGGCATGCTTTTATGACAGAATGCTTCTTATGGCTCATCCCTTTGATACCAGCTATCAGGTAAGGGCAGATTATGAGCAGTTTTTATGGTGTTTTTTTTCAAATATTTATGTAAGCTTTCATTATACAGAGCTTTTGATCGTGGATTATGAAGGGGGCGGCTTTTCCGAAACCAGAGAAAACCGAAAGCTGTCAGGGAAAGAGCACAGGGAGATTACCCGGAAATACATTCCCAGGGGCCAGCTGTTTAAATTTAAGCTGATCATGTGGGTCACTCTGGCGCCGCTTCGAAGGAAGCTGGCAGAAAATAAAATGACGGCGGGAATTTACAACCGTTTCAAAAAAATGCTGTATTTACAGAAGTAATATGAGGGCTATTGTGATGAGGGTTTTATGGATTTGTAATATTATGCTGCCGGCAATTGGACAGGAGCTTCATCTGCCATACAGCAGCCGGGAGGGCTGGCTTTCCGGTATTTTTGAAAGGGTCTGCGATGAGAAGCCGCCCTTTACCCTGGGAATCTGCTTTCCCCTTGAAACAGAACAGAAACTTACGGTGCGGGGAGTCTGTTGTTATTCCTTTAAGGAAAATCTGAATACGCCGGAGATTTATGATGCGGGGCTGGAGGCTTCCTTTACAAGGATATTTGATGATTTTAAACCGGATATGATTCATATTTTCGGGACAGAGTTCCCTCATGCACTGGCAGCGGTAAGGATCTTTCATAATCCCCAAAAGACGCTGATAGGCATACAGGGGCTTTGCGGAGAAATTGCAAAAGTTTATATGGCGGGACTTCCTGAGAAAGTACAAAGGCAGGTAACCTTCAGGGATCTGCTGCGCAAAGATTCCATCAGGCAGCAGCAGGAAAAGTTTATTCAAAGAGGGAAGCATGAGGCGGAGGCAATTTCAGGCTGCGGCAACATTACCGGAAGAACCAGGTTTGACAGAGAAGGCACCGCAAAAATCAATCCCAATGCGTTATATTACAGTATGAATGAAACCATGCGCAGGGAATTTTATGAGGGAGAGTGGAAGTTGGCAGATTGTCAGGAACACAGTATTTTTTTGGGACAGGGGGACTATCCTTTAAAGGGGATGCACTTTGTGCTGGAGGCTTTGGCAAGACTTTTGCCCAAATATCCGGATGCAAGGCTTACGGTAGCAGGCAATAGTGTGACCCTTCACAGCAATTTTAAGGAGAAGCTAAAGCTCCCCGCCTATGGAAAGTATCTGCTTTCGCTTATAAGAAAATATGGCTTAGAGGATAAAGTGATCATGACCGGAAAGCTAAGCGCCCAGGAAATGAAGCAGCAGTTTTTAAAATGCAGCGTGTTTGTGTGCGCTTCTGTTCTGGAAAATTCTCCCAATACCCTTGGGGAAGCACAGCTTCTTGGGGTTCCGGTGGCTGCCTCCTGCGTAGGAGGAATACCGGATATGATTACGGACGGAAAGGACGGACTGCTGTTCCCGGCAGGGGATGTAGCGAAACTGGCGGAAAAGATAGAAGCCCTGTGGAACAGAGAAAAGGATGAACAGGGCCTTTGTCTGGCAGAGCGGATTTCCATCCAGGCAAGGAAAAGAGCCCATATGACCCATGATGGACAAAACAACTATTTGAGACTGCTGGAAATATACCGTATGATAGGGGAAAGGGAATGACAGTTACATTTATATCCAATTATATTAACCATCACCAGATTCCTTTTTCCAACGCCTGCTATGAGCTTTTGGGAGAGGACTATCATTTTATTCAGACTAAGCCTATGGAACAGGAAAGGCTTTTAATGGGATGGAGCAGGGAAGGCGAAAAACTTCCTTATGTGTCTTTTCTTTATGAAGATGAGGAGTATTGCAGGAAACTGATCATGGAAAGCGACGTGCTGCTTGCGGGATGGAGTGAACGTGAGGATTTAGTCCAGCAGCGGTTAAATGCGGGAAAGCTGACTATCCGTGTCAGCGAGCGGCTTTACAGGGAAGGCCAATGGAAGGCCATTTCTCCCAAAGGGCTGCTGCATAAGTACAGGGAGCATACCAGATACAGGAAAAAACCGGTCTATCTTTTATGTGCAGGGGCTTATGTACCTTCTGATTTCCACCTGATCCATGCTTATCCGGGGAAAATGTTCAAATGGGGATATTTCCCGGAGGTCAGATATTATGAAGAAGAGCAGCTAAAGTGCATGAAGAGCGGGGACGGGCAGATTCACATTGTATGGGCCGGGCGTTTTATTCCTCTAAAGCATCCGGAATATATGCTCCGGCTGGCAAAGAGCCTTAAGGAAGGCAGCCATAAGCCATCCCCTGATAGAAAACATCGGCCCGTACGGTTTCATATCCATATGGTAGGAAACGGCGAAATGGAGCCGGAGCTGAAAGCTCTCGCCAGGGAATATGGAGTGGAGGATGAAATTACCTTTTATGGATTTAAGACTCCTGATGAAGTGCGCGCTATCATGGAAAAGAGTCATATCCATGTTTTTACCAGCAACCATTTAGAGGGCTGGGGCGCGGTGGTAAATGAAGCCATGAACAGCGGATGCGCGGTGGTGGCCAATGTGCAGGCAGGGGCTGTTCCCTATCTGATACAGCATAAGAAAAACGGGCTGGTATATCCGGATGGAAGCTATGAAAAGATGGAGGAAGCAGTCAGGTATCTGGCAGAAAACCCAAAAGAGCGGGAGCAGATGGGAAGGGAAGCATACCAGACCATTGTGGGGTTGTGGAATGCGCCTCATGCGGCAAAAGAGCTTATCCGTATGATAGAAGCGCTTAAGGAGGGCAGGATCAGTCCGGCCGGGGAGGGACCTTTAAGTCCGGCACCGGTAGTTGCACCGAAGAAGATGTATCAGTGGATGTTGAAAGATGCAGATAATACCAGAACCAGGAAAGGAATGAGAGGATAGATGGAAGGTCATACTTTGGAAGAGGAAAGAAAGCCCGTGCTGATCAGCGTGATCGTACCGGTTTACAATATCGTTGATCTGCTTCCCAGATGTGTAAATTCCATACGAAGGCAGACTTACCGAAATCTTGAGATCATTCTTGTGGATGACGGTTCCACCGATAACAGCGGCGCGCTGGCGGAAAAGATGGCGCTGGAGGATAAGAGGATAAAAGTGTTCCACAAAGAAAACGGAGGCTCCTCCTCAGCCAGAAATCTTGGGATTTCAAAGGCCAGGGGAGATTATATCGGTTTTGTGGACAGTGACGATTATATAGAGCCTGAAATGTATGAAAGGCTTCTTAGCGTTGCCCTTTTGGAAAATCTGTTAATGGTGCAGACCTCCCGTGATGAAATTGATGAGGAAGGAAATCTGCTGCCCAATGTCTGCGAACCACCCAGGGAGCCGGAGCTTTGGGAATGTCAGCATTTTATGAGAGAGCTTCTTCTTCATCGGGGAGACTGCTCTTTTTGCACAAAACTTATTCATGCATCGCTTCTTAAGGAAGAGCGTTTTCCGGAAGGGGAGTTAAATGAAGATTTTTATTTGCTTGTAAGGTTATTGCCTAAGATTCCGGCGGTGGCAATTCTGCCGCAGCAGGATTACCATGTTTTTTACCGTTATGGAAGCAATACCAGGACCCGCAGCAGAGAGGAATTTCCGCAGGTATTTACGGATATTGTAAAAAACGCGGACAGAGTTTATGAGATCGTGGAGAAAGAATATCCTGAGCTTTTGCCGGAGGCAATGCGGTTTGGGCTTTTTCAGAGACTGGATTATATGCTGCATATTCCAATCTCTCTTATGAACAGAGACAATGAATTTTATTTACAGGTAAAAAAATATTTAAGGAAACACAAAAAGGACGTGCGCACCTCTCCTTATCTTACCAAAAAGAATAAAGTGTATCTTTTGCTTTTGGGAACAGCTCCTAAGTTTGTTCGGAAAGTACATAGATTATTAAAGGGAAAACAGGGATGAAGAAAGTTTCAGGGAAAAAAGCAAACTTAATTTTTGGACTGGCCATGGGAATACTGCTTTTTTTGCAGCTATTATGCCTGTTTTATTATGGCAGCAGGAAGGCAGGTTTCCATGAGGATGAGCTTTATACCTATTATTCAACCAACAAGACAGCAGGTCTTTTCGTAAATGACAGGCAGTGGATGGACAGGGACGAGCTTAGAAATGATTTTGTGGTGCTTCCCGGAGAACAGTTCCGTTATGGAGTGGTCAAGCTGATGCAGTCCTGGGACGTGCATCCCCCAGTATATTATTATATTTTTCATACAGTCTGTTCACTGTTTCCGGGGGTATTCAGCAAGTGGCTGGGAATTAGTGTGAATCTGATCGCTTATATAGGCTCTTATTTACTGCTGGCTTATGGCGTTTATCTGACAGTGAATCAGGAAAATGAGGGGGCTAAGAAGGATAAGTGGGGAAAAATTCTGGCATTTTTGACTTGCTTTTCATGGGGATTTAGCGCAGCAGTAATTTCCGGGGTCATGTTTATCCGAATGTATCAGTGGCTTACCCTGTTTATACTGCTGTGCATGGATTTGCATTTACGGGCTGTGACAAAAGGGGATTTCAGGATAAGAAGCTTTTTTCTTCCCCTTGGAATCACGGTATTTCTCGGGTTTTTAACACAGTATTACTATCTGATCTTTCATTTCTTTTTGGGAGCAGGTTTTTGCTTTCTGCTGCTTAAAAATAAAAAGAGAAAGGAGCTGCTTTCCTATATTCTTACCTGCGCAGTAGGATTAGGACTGGCAATCTGTTATTATCCTGCCAGCCTGTCCCATATATTCCGGGGCTATAGAGGAACGGAAGCGGTCAGCGAATTTAGCGACGCATCAAATACCTGGGGAAGGCTCCGGTTTTTTAGCGGGTTATTTGACGACTATGTGATGAATGGCACATTAAGCCTGTGGCTTTTGGTTATCTGTATGGCAGGTGTAACGACCCTGTATTTAAGAAAGAGAAAAAAAGAAAAACCAGGAGGCTTTAATGCCGCCCTGGGGCTGTTGCTGTTTACCTGTGCAGGTTACTTTTTTACCATATCCAAAACCGCGTTGCTGCTGGGAGAAACCTCTAACCGATACCAGCTTCCCATTTATGGAATTTTGCTATTTCTTATTTTGTATGGGCTGTGGATGTCTGTGCTGGAGCTTTTGCGACAGTGGGGCAAAGGAAAGGCAGATGGCAGTAAAGGGGCTGTCTGTGCACTTACTGCGGCGATCATTCTGGCAGTGGCGGTTATGAACGGCGCTGCGCTGAAAAACGAAAAAGTTTTTTTCCTCTATGAGGAAGAAAAGGAAATTATGGAATTTGTGGAAGCTCATAAGCAGGAACCTGTGGTGGTATTTTATAATGATGCTTCTTCCGATCATGTCTGGTGGCTGTCCGATGAACTTATGAAATATCCCAGAGTGTATCTGGCAAGTCAGGGAAACCCAGAGCCTGTTACGGATAAAACCATTACGGAAAGCAAGAGGCTGCTGGTTTATGTTGCCGACTATGATGGGAAGGAAGAAGAGTGCCTTAAAGGACTGCTTGAAGGAAACAGCAGCCTTAGCACTTATAATGTGGTAGCTCAAAAGGGGCTGTGGACTTTGTATGAGATGGAATAATATAGGATATAGTAATTACAGGGAAAATAAAAAGAATTTGCTGTTATTACGCATTCATGTTAGAATGTATTACAAGTGAATTTCATATCAGATATTAAATAATATGTGGAGGCAATATAAATGTTACTGGATAACAAGACAATACTTATTACAGGCGGAACAGGTTCCTTTGGCAAATGCTTCACAAAATATGTGCTTGCAAATTATGACCCAAAGAAGATTATCATATACTCCAGAGATGAATTTAAGCAGTTTATGATGGAGAGTGAGTTTAAGGAGTATAAGGACAAGCTCAGATTTTTTATTGGCGATGTGAGAGATAAAGAAAGGTTAAAGAGAGCTTTTGAAGGTGTGGATTATGTGGTTCACGCTGCCGCCTTAAAGCAGGTGCCGGCATGTGAATATAATCCTAATGAAGCCATTAAGACCAATATTCACGGAGCGCAGAACGTTATTGACGCGGCCCTTGATTCCGGTGTAAAGAAGGTGGTGGCACTTTCTACAGATAAAGCTGTTAATCCGGTGAACCTTTATGGAGGCACCAAGCTGGTTTCCGATAAACTGTTTATTGCAGCAAACGCCTATGCCGGTTCCAAGGACATTAATTTTTCTATTGTCCGGTATGGGAATGTGGCAGGAAGCCGCGGATCAATTATTCCGGTGTTCCATAATATCATTAAGAATGGCGGTACAGAGCTGCCCATCACTGATTATCGCATGACACGTTTCTGGATCAGTTTAACCCAGGGCGTTGAACTGGTTATTAAAGCTTTGGAGGAAGCAACCGGAGGAGAAACCTTTATCAGCAAGATCCCTTCTTTTAAGGTAACTGATCTGGCCCAGGCAATGCTTCCGGAATGTAAGATGCCTGAAATCGGTATTCGTCCCGGAGAGAAGCTTCACGAAATCATGGTAACAGTGGAAGATTCTGCAACTACTTATGAATATGACAAACACTTTATCGTATATCCTCAGGTTATTTGGAATGACAAGCAGAAAATTAACATGAACGGACGTAAAGTGGAAGAAGGATTTTCCTACAGCTCCGGCAATAATAAGGAATGGCTCAGTGTTGAGGATATTCGGGAACTTCTTAAGACAGTTGATCTGGAAAAGTAAAAAAATTTAAGATAACTGCATATAGTTAGATTAAGAATCAAAATAAGGTGCATTGGAGTTTACAGTGCACCTTTTCGTTTGTGCGGCAATGGTCCGGATGTGAGGAAAAATGGATATTAAGATTCAGGAAGAATATTTAAATCAGGCGTTGGAACTGCACCGGGCAAATCCGGTAGTGGATGCCCATTTAGACCTGGCAGGAGAGATTCTTTTAAGAAACCAGGCGAAAGAAAGTGAGATTATTAAAAATTACTATCTGCACAATTTTCAAAGATCAGGAATCAACCTGGTGGTCTCTTCAATTTATGTGGAAAACGGAAATCTGAAAAATGCGTGGGAAAATGCGCTGAATCAGATTGCGGCATTAAAGGCAGATATGAAGGGCCTTGATGAGGTGGTGCTAATTGAAAGAGGAAGTGACCTTGATAAGCTTTCAGAGGAAAATAAACTAGGTATCATGATCTATATGGAAGGGCTTGACTGTATAGGGGAAGACATCGATAAGCTGGAAACCCTGTATGAGCTGGGAGTAAGAGGGGCTTCTTTAACCTGGAGCAGAGCCAACGCCCTGGCAACCGGATGCTGTAAGGCATCGGAATATAAACAGATACCGGGAGGACTGACCGACGCTGGGATAAGAGCTGTAAAAAAGCTGGAGGAGCTGTCCATGTTTCTGGATGTAAGCCATCTAAATGATGAAGGCTTTGCCGGAGTTTGTAAGGCAGCAGAAAAACCCTTTATTGCAACTCATTCCGGCAGCAGAAAAATATATGACAATTATCGAAATCTGACAGATGAACAAATGGAAGCTCTGGCATCTAAGGGCGGTATCATGGGAATGAACGGATGTAAATACATTGCAGGCTCTCATAAGGGAAATCATCTGGAAATGCTTTGCCGTCACATAGAATATGAGGTGGAGAAGGCAGGGCCAGAGCATGTGGGATATGGATTTGACCTGTGTGATTCTTATGACCGCGCACGGGCAGCATTAAAGGGAGAATGCTATACAGGCAGGGACGACTGTCTTTTAAACCATGGGCAGGTGCCCTTGGTAAGCGCGGCATTGCTGCAAAGAGGGATGGACGATGAGTGTGTTAAAGGTATCATAGGCAGTAATTTTATGAATTATTTCATGGAAATATTGCCTTAAAGGATGAAAAGATTTGGATTTTACTTTATAATACTA
>USJG01000036.1 GCA_900554925.1 uncultured Lachnospiraceae bacterium | reverse complement strand
TATTTTACTATATCTCGAAATTAATTCAAGCATTTTACCTACATATTGTGAAAGTTTTCTTCAAAAAACACCAGAGAAATTTATTCCGGCATTTCTCATGGACTGGATGGAACACTACACTAACAAACGCATTGCAGAACTAAGGCAACAAATTATCCGTGACCGTTGGCATACAATAGAATTAGAAAAGGCTGTTGATAAGATTTCCACTAGGCAGCAGGATAAAAACAAAGCACCTTCAGAAGATTAATTTTCCTCTGCTGGTGCCTTTTGTTCTATTTATCATTATAATGGTATCTACAAGCCAAAATATAGACATTATCCTCATCTATTTTATATATCAGCCTATCTTTATCATTAATACGTCTGCTCCAGAATCCAGACAAATTTCCGATTAATGGTTCCGGTTTTCCGATTCCATCATTTCCATTTCGGCAAATGTCATCTATAAGCTGGTTGATCTTTTTAAGTGTCTTCCTGTCTTCCGTCTGCCAATATACATAATCCTTCCAGCCATTTTCAGTAAAAACTTTATTCATCCAATTCCACCTCTATAAGATTATGTGCAGAACTTTTTCCCTTTTCTAATTGCTCTTTAGATTCTATCAACCAATCATAATTCGTCTTGTTTCCCATTACATAAACATTTTCCATCAGATTATTATAAGATTCCTCAGACAACATAACTACATTTTTGTTGTCTTTTCTGGTAACAATCATTGTCTCATAATCATCTGTCACTTTATCCATATAGGATTTCATATTGTCGCGAAGGTTTGTATAATTAACAGCTAACATATGATCATCTCCTTTTTAAGTACAACTTTCTGTACTTTTATCATAGCGTACAGTTTTCTGTACGTCAAGTGTTTTTATTATTATATGTGGTATTTCTATATTTATCACTATTGTTCTAAAAATAAAAGTCAATTCCGATATCTTTTTAAGTAGAAAGTGCTATGGAAGTTTGGAAAATCAAGTCTAACTCAGATACCCTATTTCATATTCATTTTGATTTTTGATATGAAAGCAGGATATGGAACATATCACAGAATTTCAGAAGCGTATGATATGTTTGTTATTTTGATAACACATATACTTTAACATACTTATTTATTTTACACAAGTGCTTGCAAATAATAAATAAAAATTTTTTATATTTTCCAAGAAACACATACAAGCCATACCACATATGATAAACCATAAAACAAAAACCTTTTGGAGGCAATATATGAGTGATTTAACAGCTACCGGATGCGGATGCGGAAACAACAACAATGGATGCGGATGCAATTCCATTATCTGGATCATCCTTTTACTGTGCTGCTGCGGCGGTAATAATGGCTTATTTAGCAACAACGACAACAACTGTGGCTGTGGATGCGACAGCATCATCTGGATCATCCTCTTACTGTGCTGCTGCGGCAATGGCAACGGATTTGGCTCTGGCTGCGGATGCTGATTACAGTAAATGATTCTTTTCATCATGTCTGAGAGGTAGGCTCTGAAAAGAGCCTACTTTTCTGCATACCGGCAAATTTTAAAACATAAAATATTGAAACAGGTGGGAAGGAGCAGTTATGGATTCAAATGAGCACAATAAAGTAATCGCATTTGATACTCTCTTTTGCACCAATCATATACAAATGTTGAAAATTATAATGTCATATATGGATAATCAGACGCAGAAGTCCATGGCCATCTACATTAAATTTCTGGAACTGAATTACACCATTGAATTCTTCAAAAAGCATCCCTATCCTCTCTGCGGCTGTGCAGAAAAAGAAACCTCTCCCGATATTTTTAAAATGTGCAGCGAGCTTCTTCCCTACTGTACAGAAAATGAAAAGAAACAGATTGAACAGATCAAAAATATATTTCAGGGGATAGAAATGTATAAAGAAATGTCAAAGACCATGGATATGATGAAGGATTTCATGCCGGACATGACTGATTTTATGAGTAATGCTATTCCTCCGGAGGCCTCTGGCATCTCTTCTTCGGATAACGATAGTTCTTCCGGCAGCGCCGGCGGTTTTGACATGATGAATATGCTGATGAATATGCTCACACCGGAACAGAAACAAATGTATGAAATGTTTGGAGGTAATCAACATGCAGAATGATTGGATGAAAGATGAGTCCTTAAAGAATATTGACCCATATAAGCTTGAATTTCTTCAAGCCCTTATTTTCGAAAGCAAAAATCTTAAAAAAGAGCAGATGCTGCCTTTTTTAATGGCTGTCATGAAACGTGGACAGGAAAAGAAAATTTCCTTCTCTGACAATGAGGTAAACGCCATTGTTGCAGTACTTCGAAAACATGCCACACCGGAAGAGATTTCCAAAATCGAGAGGGTTATGGCCATGCGTTCCCGCAAATAATTCCTGCCATATCAAAACTGCCCGGAAGCCTTTGCCTCCGGGCAGCTTTTCTACATATATTTATTTCATAACAATATTTACGATCCTTCCAGGCACATAAATTTCTTTTACCACATTTCCGGTTAATTTATCTGCTATGGTTTCCTTAGCCTTTGCAATCACTGAATCCTTATCCTCATCTCTTGCAACTGCCAGTGTTGCCTTGATCTTACCGTTGATCTGAACTGCAATTTCAATTGTAGACTCCACTGTCTTTTCTTCTTCAAACTCCGGCCATGAGGTCTGATAGATACGTCCTTCATATCCTATCGCCTGCCAGATCTCCTCTGTAATATGAGGCGCTACCGGATTAAGAAGGGTAAGCAGCGTCTTAAATTCGCCTTTGGTAACTGCATTTTTCCTGTAGAAATCATTGATCAGCGACATCATGGCTGCAATCGCCGTATTGTATTTCAGATTTTCAAAATCATTGCTTACCTTCTTGATGGTCTGGTGCATGGTAACTTCCAGATCCTCAGAATACGCATCACCATCTACCAGAATATCCTGCAATTTCCACACTCTTTCAAGGAATCTGCGGCATCCCTTTACGCCATCCTCACTCCATGCAGCGCTTAAATCAAATGCGCCGATAAACATTTCGTAGGTACGCAGGGTATCTGCGCCGTAGTCTCTCACAATATCGTCAGGATTTACCACATTCCCCCGGGACTTACTCATCTTCTCCCCATTTGATCCCAGAATCATGCCATGGGAGGTTCTCTTAAGGTAAGGTTCCGGACAGGGAACTACCTTCTCATCATACAGGAATCTGTGCCAGAAACGGGAATAAAGAAGGTGCAGTGTCGTATGCTCCATTCCTCCGTTGTACCAGTCAACCGGCATCCAGTAATTTAACGCTTCCTTACTTGCCAGTTCTTTGTCATTGCCGGGGTCGGTATATCTTAAGAAATACCATGAGGAACCTGCCCACTGGGGCATGGTATCCGTTTCTCTTAATGCAGGGCCTCCACAGCAGGGACAGGTGGTTTTTACCCAGTCTGTCATATGAGCAAGAGGCGATTCGCCATTATCAGTGGGCATATAGCTTTCTACCTCAGGAAGCTCCAGTGGAAGCTCACTTTCAGGAAGAGCTACATAACCGCACTTTTCGCATTTTACCACAGGGATAGGCTCTCCCCAGTAACGTTGTCTGGAAAATACCCAGTCCCGGAGTTTAAAGTTAGTCTTTTTATGGCCGATGCCTTTTTCTGTCAGGAACTGAGTGATCTTTTCCTTGGCCTCCGCTACGGAAAGTCCGTTTAAAAATCCTGAATTTACTAAGGTACCGGTAGCAACGTCCGTAAATACAGCTTCATTTACATCTACAGGACTGCCTGCCACTACTTCAATGATAGGCATATGGAACTTCTTGGCGAACTCCCAGTCTCTCTCATCATGGGCAGGCACCGCCATAATAGCCCCTGTACCGTAAGTCATAAGCACATAATCGGAAATCCATACCGGAATCTCTTCACCGTTTACCGGATTTACCGCGGTAAGTCCGTCAAGCATAACTCCTGTTTTATCCTTGGCAAGCTCAGTACGTTCAAAGTCAGACTTTCTGGCCGCCATTTCTCTGTAAGAAACTACATCATCCCAGTTTTTGATATCTGCTTTATATTTGTCAATGAAAGGATGTTCAGGGCTCATAACCATATAAGTAACACCAAAGAGCGTGTCCGGTCTGGTGGTATAAATAGTAAGCTTATCTTCTTTATCCTTTAAAATAAAATCCACCTCTGCGCCGGTAGATTTACCGATCCAGTTTTTCTGTGAAACCTTAACACGTTCCACATAGTCCACACTGTCCAGTCCCTCAAGCAGCTTATCCGCATAATCAGTGATTTTAAGCATCCACTGGCTCTTGACCTTACGGATGACCTCAGAACCGCAGCGCTCACAGACACCGTTTACCACTTCCTCATTTGCAAGACCTACCTTACAAGAGGTGCACCAGTTAATAGGCATTTCTGCCTTGTAAGCCAGACCTGCATTGAACAATTTTAAGAAAATCCACTGTGTCCATTTATAATAGCCCACATCTGTGGTATTGATTTCTCTGTCCCAGTCAAAGGAATAGCCAAGGGAATGAAGCTGTCCCTTAAAACGTTTCACGTTGTTCTCAGTAACAATCTTTGGGTGTATATGATTTTTAATGGCATAATTTTCCGTAGGAAGTCCAAAGGCATCCCATCCCATAGGATAAAGCACGTTATATCCCTGCATCCTCCTCTTTCTGGCCACAATATCCAGGGCCGTATAAGGTCTTGGATGTCCCACGTGCAATCCCTGTCCCGATGGGTAGGGAAATTCTACCAAAGCATAATATTTCGGTTTTGAAAAATCATCAGAAGTCTTAAATGCCTTTTCATCATCCCAGATCTTCTGCCATTTTGTTTCTACTTCTCTGTGATTATATGGTATTGCCATCGTTTACACTCCTCTCATTTGTGGCATAAGAAACCAGACCTAATTTTACCTATATTATGGCAAAATGTCAAGAATAAACAGGGTGCTGTATACCCCCATATACAGCACCCTGCTCCCTTCTTCTAAAAAGAACTGTTTTATTTTGATAATAATTTTACTCTTCCGCTCCTTCAGCAACCTTTGCCGCCCTGGCTGCAACCTCTTTCTCCTGTACGTCGCTGGGTGCCTGTTCATAACGTGAAAATTCATACTCGTATTCGCCGCTTCCACCGGTCATGGAACGAAGATCCGTACAGTATCCAAACAGGCCCATCATGGGAACATCCGCTTCAATGATCTGCTTTCCGCCTGGTGCAGGATTCATTCCAAGCACTCTGCCCCTTCTTTTATTGAGGTCTCCCATAATATCGCCGGTATAAGCGTCCGGCACTGTCACCTTAAGGGATACGATGGGCTCAAGCAGAACAGGATGGGCTTCCATAAAGCCTTTCTTAAATGCCTGAATCGTTGCCATCTTAAATGCCATTTCAGAAGAATCAACGGGATGATAGGAACCATCATAAAGGATCGCTTTCACCCCCACTACCGGATAAGCTGCCATAGGCCCCTTAAGCACCGATTCCTGAATGCCCTTTTCTACTGCCGGGAAATAGTTTTTGGGAACCGCACCGCCTACCACAACCTGTTCAAACTCATAGGCTTCTTCCAGATTACCGGAAGGTTCAAATTTCATCTTTACATGACCATACTGCCCATGTCCTCCGGACTGCTTTTTATATTTGTACTCCACGTCAGAGGTTTTCTTAATGGTCTCTCTGAAGGCAACTTTAGGCTGGGACAATTCAATTTCAACCTTATATTCATTCAAAAGCTTGCTGGCGATCACTTCCAGATGCAGATCTCCCATTCCGTAAAGAAGCATCTGCTTGTTTTCGGAATCATTGATATATTTCATAGTCAGGTCTTCATGAGAAATCTTCTGAAGGGCCTGAGAAATCTTATCAACATCTCCTTTATTCTTAGGTTTATACCTCATATATGTATAGGGAACAGGCATCTCCCATTTACCAAATTTAATAGTGGTTGCCTTAGTTGACAGGCTGTCTCCGGTTCTGGCTCCAGTCAGCTTGGCAAGTGCGCCAATATCTCCTGCATGCAGCTCCTTTACTTCAATGGCTTTATTTCCCTGAAGCACATACAGCTTTCCAATCTTTTCCTCAATATCCTTATCCACATTATAAACCACGTCATCCGTCTTAAGTACGCCGGAATTCACCTTGATCAGGGAATATTTGCCGATA
Source organism: uncultured Lachnospiraceae bacterium (assembly GCA_900554925.1). Taxonomy (GTDB): domain Bacteria; phylum Bacillota; class Clostridia; order Lachnospirales; family Lachnospiraceae; genus Suilimivivens. The sequence continues at coordinate 10,316 of USJG01000036.1, read as the reverse complement.
AAGGGATCTACGATGGTCTTCCAGATATAGGCGGTTTTGGCTTTTGCAAAATCATAATCCGCATGATAAATATCATTGGTTTTCATATTAATGCCTGCTACCACTCTGTTTTCAGGACTGGGGAAATACTTAATAATATCATCAAGCAGTGTATACATTCCCTGACATAAAATGTTCGATCCCATGGTCATGGGTACGATACTGCCATCACACACATTGGTTCTGAGGGCCGCTCTTATTTCGGCCTCTGAGAAGGTCTCCCCTCCAAAGTAACGGTCCATCATCTCTTCACTGGTTTCTGCCACTGCTTCCATGAGGGTTTCACGACAGATCTGCAGGTTGGGCTTATTGTATTCCGGCACTTCACACTCCACAACCTCTTTCCCCTGCCATCTGTTGCCTGTCTCAGTAATTACATTGACATATCCCACAAACTTCTCGTTCTCACGGATCGGCAGATGGAAGGGCGCCATCTTCTTGCCGAACATCTTCGTCATATCTTCTACAACCTGTCTGAAAGAAGCATTGTCCACATCCATATTGCTTACATAGATCATACGGGGCAGTTTATACTTTTCACACAAATCCCATGCTTTCTGTGTTCCTACTTCCACGCCGGATTTACCATTAACCACGATAATGGCAGCTCCCGCCGCACTGATCGCTTCCTCAACCTCGCCGGAAAAATCAAAAAATCCGGGCGTATCTAACAGGTTAATCTTATAACCTTCCCATTCAACAGGAATAACGGAAGTACTAATGGATATTTTTCTCTTCTGCTCTTCCTTGCCAAAGTCACTGACAGTATTGCCATCTTCTACTTTTCCTAATCTGGATGTAATACCTGATAAATATGCCATAGCTTCCGCCAGACTGGTCTTCCCGCTTCCGCCATGGCCAAGCAGAGCTACGTTTCTGATCTTATCAGTTGTGTAAATATTCATATATGTCCCTCCATTTTCTGTGTCTTTGGGCAGCACGTCACAATTTCATAAAAAAATCATTCCGCTCTTCAAACCCCATGTGTACATTTTACTAAATCCGCGGAGATTATACAAGTAAAATCATACATTTTACACATAATAATATGATCATGTCCTTTCCGTTTTTGACAGATGGCACCATTTGCTCCTGTCACTGTTGATTTTCGCACGTTGAAGTGTTATATTGTTAATGCAATAAAAGAATCAGGCGCTCTAAAAGTGCGCATTAAGGAGCAATCATGAAAGACAATTTTACCTGTGGATTTATCGGTCTGGGACTTATTGGCGGTTCCATCGCCAGAGCCATCCGCAAGTTTTATCCAAAAAGCCGGTTAATTGCATACGATACCAACCAGGAAGCATTGAAGCAGGCAGCAGCCGACGCAGTCATTGACCTTCCATTATCCTTCATCAGCGAAAAGTTTTCAGATTGTGATTATATTTTTTTATGCGCTCCGGTATCAGACAATGACAAAAATCTTATAGAAATAAGAAAATATTTATCTCCCGCCTGCCTGCTTACGGATGTAGGCAGTGTGAAAACAGATATTCATAAGCATATTGAACAGGCAGGACTTGAAAATCAGTTTATTGGTGGACATCCCATGGCCGGAAGCGAGCGGACCGGATACATTAATTCCAGGGCATTGCTTTTGGAAAATGCATATTACATTCTTACCCCCGGCAAAGGCGTTTTGCCAGAAACCATCTCTGCTTTCAGTGATTTGATTGCTTCCCTCGGCGCCATTCCGATGGTTCTTACCTGTAAGCAGCATGATTTTATTACCGGGGCTGTAAGCCATCTTCCTCATGTGATAGCCGCCTCCTTAGTAAACTTAATTAAGCAGTCCGATTCCGAGGAAGGCCTTATGAAGCTGATTGCTGCCGGCGGATTTAAGGACATTACCAGAATAGCTTCCTCCTCCCCTGCAATGTGGCAGCAGATCTGCTTAACCAACAGGGAAAATATTTCGGAGCTGTTAGGGCGCTATATCACTTCCCTTAATGAAATCAAAGAGGAAATTGACGCCTCCCAGTCCCGGCGGCTTTACCAGTTCTTTGACGAAGCCAGAAATTATCGGGATTCTTTCATTGATGCAGGAAGCGGCCCCATTAAAAAATCCTACTCCATCCGGATAGACATTGCAGATGAGCCCGGCGCTCTAGCGGCTATTGCAACCATCCTGGCCCTGTACCAGATCAGTATTAAGAATATCGGTATTGTCCATAACCGGGAGCAGGAGGACGGTGTTCTGCGAGTGGAATTTTATCACGAAGAAAGCATCGAAAAAGCAAGTGAAATCCTTCGTTCCAAAGGCTACAATGTATATTGCATATAATGAACAAAGTGTCGCTTGCGACACTTCGCGCGCGAGCGGATGCATATGCATAGCTACCTCTCCGCGAGCTGCGCATCCCGTCCGGAGGGCATTATATTTTTGTATAACAGGAAAGTCTGAAGGATTTTCCTGTTATACAAAAATATAATGCAAAAGCCTCCGGGGGATACCGGAGGCCTTGCATTCTTATGAGGGGGGAGATAGTGAGTTGTTCAACTATCTTGATTTATATATTAAAGGGTAAATGTGTATAAAATGTGTCCGATTTATGATAAAAATCTAAAATCCTCTTAATAAAAAATTAAGCACATGAAAAAAAACCGGAAACATATATTAATCTATGAGCAGAGCGGCTTAAGGAGATTGAAAAAAACATATATTCGTGCTATCTTATTATACATGACAGGTGATTTTTGCCTGTTGCACTATGCACAGAAATGAGGGAAATTATGAAATGTGAAGAGCTGTTAAGAGGGCTTTCCTATGAATGCATAAGAGGAAACGCTGACTGCCAGATAAAGGAAGTTGTATACGATTCAAGAAAAATTTCGGAAGGATGTCTGTTTATCTGTATCTGCGGCTATAACGTGGACGGACATAGCTTTGCCGCGGAGGCGGCCTTAAAAGGGGCGGCGGCCTTAGTAGTTCAGAAGGACGTGGATATTCCTGAAGAAAGCGGCGTTACTGTAATTAAGGTGAAGGATACCAGATATGCCATGGCCTTTATAGCAGCAGCTTATTTCGGGCATCCCGCCGACCGGCTTAAGGTAATTGGCATTACCGGTACCAAAGGCAAGACGACGACAACCTACCTCATTAAGTCTATTTTGGAACAGGCAGGCTATAAGGTGGGACTGGTAGGAACCATTGAAACCATAATCGGCGATAAGCACATTCCGGCTAACAATACCACGCCGGAATCCTTTCTCCTGCAACAGTATTTTAAGGAGATGGAGGAGGCAGGCTGCCAGATCGTGGTGATGGAGGTGGCCTCTCAGGGGCTTAAGCTTCACAGAACACAGGGCTTTACCTTTGAGATTGGGATATTTACCAATTTAGAGCCGGATCATATCGGCCCCAACGAACATGCGGACTTTGAGGAATATCAGTTCTGCAAGGGTCTTTTGTTCAAGCAGTGCAGGCTGGGAATCGTCAACAGGGATGACGTCCACATGGAGGCGGTTTTAAAGGGACATACCTGTCAGCTTGAAACCTATGGCTTTGACAGAAAGGCAGATATTTATGCAGAGAATTTAAAGCTGGTCAATAAGCCGGGAGAACTTGGCATTGCCTTCCACGTAAAGGGGAAGATGGATTTTGAAGTAGAGGTGCCCACGCCGGGGCGGTTCAGCGTTTACAATGCGCTTACTGCCATTTCGGTATGCAGACACTTTCAGGTAGAAGCTTCCCAGATACAAAAGGCGCTTTTGGGCGCCCATGTAAAAGGAAGAATAGAGATGGTGCCGGTATCTGATGAGTTTACACTGCTCATTGATTATGCCCACAACGCCATGAGCCTTAAAAGTCTTCTCACCACCCTCAGGGAGTATGAGCCTGCAAGGCTGGTGTGCCTGTTTGGCTGCGGGGGGAACCGCTCCAGACTGCGGCGTTATGAGATGGGAGAGGTCAGCGGCAATTACGCCGATCTTACCATTATTACTTCAGATAATCCAAGGTTTGAAAAGCCCCAGGATATTATAGAAGATATTAAAACAGGTATAAACAGGACAAATGGCAAATATATTGAAATCTGTGACAGAAAGGAAGCTATTGCCTATGCCATTGACCATGGCAGGCCAGGGGATATTATCGTGCTGGCAGGCAAAGGCCATGAAGACTATCAGGAAATTGAAGGCGTGAAATATCCCATGGATGAAAGAGTTCTGATCGCAGATATTTTGAAGGAAAGAGGCCGGGCCTGAAAAGGGCAGAGCCGGGATAACAAAAAAGATGACGCAGGGCAGATATGCAAATATCATTATTGATATTTCCCATGAAAAACTGGATAGAACCTTTCAGTATAAAATACCTGATGAGCTTAGGGGGGAAATTAAAGAGGGCACCTGTGTGCAGATTCCCTTTGGAAAGGGAAATCACCTGCGGCAGGGCTATGTGATAGAGATTACCGACAAGCCGCAATTTCCCGATGAAAAACAGAAAATGATTGCGGGGATTGCCACCGGAAGTATGCCGGTAGAGGCGGACGCCATAAGGCTGGCAGCGTGGATGAAGGAAAATTACGGCTCCACCATGATCGCCGCCTTAAAAACAGTCCTTCCGGTAAAGCAGGCCATGAAACTTAAGGAGAAAAAGAAGATCACCCGGCTTTTATCTAAGGAAGAGACACAGGCGGTTTTGGGCCAGTGCCTTAGAAAGCACCAGAATGCCAAAGCAAGAGTGTTAAAGGAGCTTTGCAGGGAACCGGTGCTTCCCTATGAGCTGATAACAGGTAAGCTGAATGTAGCGCCGGCCACACTGAAAAGCTTGCAGACTCAGGGAGTGATTTCCATAGAGAGCGAAAGCTATTACAGAAATCCGGTTAAAGTTGAAACTGCAAAAGAAGCGGGCCTTACGCTCAGCAGGGAGCAGGCCCACATCCGTGACTGTGTTCTTGCAGATTATGATAAGGGGCAGCGCAAAACTTATCTGATTCACGGAATTACAGGAAGCGGCAAAACCGAGGTCTATATTTCCCTGATAGAGGGTATGATAAAAAGAGGGAAGCAATGCATTATGCTGATTCCGGAAATTGCGCTGACATATCAGACTCTGCTGCGTTTTTATAAAAGATTTGGGGACAGGGTTTCCGTAATCAATTCTACTTTGTCCCAAGGAGAAAAATTTGATCAGTGGGAGCGGGCCAAAAAGAGGGAAATTGATGTGATCATCGGCCCTCGTTCTGCTTTGTTTGTACCTTTTCCCAATCTGGGAATGATCATTATAGATGAGGAGCATGAGCCCAGCTACAAAAGCGAGACCATGCCAAGATACCATGCCAGAGAAACTGCCCGGTATCTGGCAGAAATCAAAAATGCCAGTCTGGTGCTTGGTTCTGCCACTCCTTCCCTGGAAGCCTATTACCGGGCAAAGCAGGGAAGCTATGAGCTGTTTACCTTAAACAGGAGGCTTACAGGAGGAAGTCTTGCCCCTGTCTCCGTGATAGATTTAAGGGAAGAGCTAAGAAGCGGCAATCGTTCTATTTTCAGCAGAAAATTGCAGGAGCTAATAGAAGAAAGGCTGGAAAAAAAAGAGCAGATCATGCTTTTTTTAAACAGAAGAGGTTATGCGGGCTTTGTGTCCTGCCGCTTTTGCGGTTATGTGATGAAGTGTCCTCACTGTGACGTTTCCCTTTCCCAGCATATGGGCTTATCCGGGCATAAGCCTCTTAAGGGAAATGGCGGGAGCAGAATGGTATGCCACTACTGTGGTTATGAGACGGTGCAGCCATCCAAATGTCCTTCCTGCGGTTCTCCCTATTTATTGGGATTTAAGGCAGGGACCCAGCAGATTGAAGAGCAGCTTTACAAAAGATTTCCCGGAGTGCGGGTGCTGCGCATGGATGGCGATACCACAAAAACGAAAGACAGCTATGAAAAAATATTGACTGCTTTTTCCTCCGGCGAGGCAGATGTGCTGGTGGGAACCCAGATGATCGTCAAGGGACATGATTTCCCCAATGTAACATTGGTGGGAGTGCTGGCAGCAGATCTATCCTTAAATGACAGTGATTACAGGGCGGGAGAACGTACCTTCCAGCTTCTGACCCAGGCAGCGGGAAGAGCGGGAAGGGGAGAGAAGAAAGGGGCGGTAGTCGTACAGACATACCGGCCGGAGCATTACAGTATTTTGCGGGCAGCCAGCCAGGACTATGAGGCTTTTTACGAGGAAGAAATTTTATACCGGGAATTGGGAGGCTACCCTCCGGCATCCCATATGATGGCGGTTTTGATCACTGCCGCCAGGGAGGAAAAGGGCCGGGAGTTGTCAGGGAAAATTGCCGGTATTGCAAAAAGTATTCAAGAAGCAGGCCAGGGCAAAACTGTGATTATCGGGCCTGCAAGCGCCTCTATCGGGAAAATAAATGACATCTACCGATTTGTGATTTACGCAAAGTCATCTGACTATGGACAACTGACGACAATTAAGGATAAAATAGAACAGTATTTAAAACCCCTTATGCTGAAAGAGGAAAATGTACAGTTTGACTTTGATCCCATAGACAGTTATTAGACAGAAAGGAAAATGAAAATGGCAATCAGAAACATAAGAGAAATTGGTGATCCGGTTTTAAACAAGGTCTGCAAGGAAGTGAAGGAAGTGACAGACCGCACAAGAGAATTGATTGAAGATATGCTTGACACTATGTATGAGGCTGATGGCGTGGGACTGGCAGCGCCTCAGGTAGGAATTTTAAAGAGGATCGTAGTGATTGATGTGACGGGAGAGGATCCCCATATTCTGATCAATCCGGTGATTCTGGAAAAGAGCGGAGAACAGACAGGAAATGAAGGGTGTCTGAGCGTTCCGGGAAAGACCGGTATTGTAACCAGACCAAATTATGTGAAGGTAAGGGCATATGATAGGGACTTAAAGCCCTTTGAGCTGGAAGGCACAGAGCTGCTTGCCCGTGCCATCTGTCATGAGCTGGAGCATTTGGACGGTCACTTATATGTGGAAAAGGTGGAAGGGGAACTGATGAACCTTTCCGATATGTATGAGGATGAGGAATAATTATGAAGATTGTTTATATGGGAACCCCCGATTTCGCAGTGGCGCCTTTGGAGGCGATTATTCAGGCAGGGCATCAGGTAACTGCGGTTGTCACACAGCCGGATAAGCAAAAAGGGCGGGGAAAAGAAGTGCAGATTACACCGGTAAAGGAATGTGCCTTAAGGCATGGTATACCTGTGCTTCAGCCGGTTAAAATAAAGGAAGCGGAGGCGGTAGCGCAGCTTAAGAAATACCCGGCAGACATTTTTGTGATTGCAGCCTTTGGACAGCTTTTGTCGGAGGAAATTTTAAATATGCCTGAGTACGGATGCATTAATATCCATGCCTCCCTTCTTCCGGCTTACCGGGGAGCGGCGCCCATCCAATGGGTGATCTTAAACGGAGAAGCTAAGACCGGAGTTACCATCATGCAGATGGAAAAAGGCCTTGATACCGGCGATATGCTGTGTAAAATGACGGTTCCCATAGAGGATAAGGAAACCGGGGAAAGCCTTCACGATAAATTGATGGAGGCAGGGGCGAAGCTGATCGTGGAGGCGCTCCCTAAAATAGAAAAGGGGGAGCTGGTTCCCCAAAAGCAGGATGATGGGTTATCCTCCTATGCTCCCAGGCTGACGAAATCCATGGGATTGATTGACTGGAACAGAAGCGCGGTAAGCCTGGAAAGACTGATCCGGGGATTAAATTCCTGGCCCAGCGCTTATACTTTTTATCATGGAAAAACCTTAAAGATATGGGAAGCGGATGTGCTGGAAACTGAAAATAGTCCCCAGAATAATGAAAATTTTCAGGCTGTGCCGGGCTGTGTTTTAAAGACAGACAGGGATTATTTTGACGTAATGTGCGGACAGGGGATTTTGCGTGTCCGTTCCCTGCAGCTGGAAGGAAAGAAGCGCATGGATGTGAAAGACTTTCTGTTAGGCTATGAGGTAAAGCCGGGCCTTAGGCTGGGGCAGGAACAAAAAAAGGAGTGAATGGCAGTATGTATGGATATTATTATGACCCTACTTATATTTTAGTGCTCATTGGCGTGATCCTGTGTGTCTGGGCAAGCTCCAGAGTAAACAGCACTTACCGCAAATATGCAAGGGTGCGCTGCTATAGCGGAATGACCGGTGCCCAGGCGGCACAGAGGATACTTCAGATGTCAGGAATATATGATGTACAGGTACAGCATGTATCGGGAGAACTGACGGATCATTATGATCCTGCCCATAAGGTGTTAAGATTGTCGGATTCCGTATATGGTTCCCAATCTGTGGCGGCAATCGGAGTGGCGGCACATGAATGCGGACATGCAGTGCAGCATCAAAAGGGATATCTTCCCCTTAAAATCAGGTCGGCACTGGTTCCTGCGGCCAATATTGGTTCCAGTCTGGGACTTCCTCTTGTTATACTGGGATTAATACTGGGAATTGGCTTTGAACTTCCGGGGGGCGGTTATTTTTCACTGGCCCAGATTGGGATATGGGTATTTTCCCTTGCTGTGCTGTTTCAGGTGGTGACGCTTCCGGTGGAGTTTAATGCATCGGGAAGAGCCTTAAAGATGTTGGGAAGCTATGGAATTATGAGTCAGGATGAGGTGCAGGATTGTAAGCGCGTGCTTGGCGCGGCAGCCCTTACTTATGTGGCGGCAGCGGCGTCTTCTGTTTTGCAGCTGCTAAGGCTTATCCTTCTTACGGGAAACAGAAGAAGAAACGATTAGTAAAGGAAATCTGGAGTGGAAAATGTAAGAGAACTGATTCTTGATATGCTGATGGAGATTCTGGAAAAGGGAGCCTACAGCCATCTGACAGTCAGGGATGTGCTTAATAAATATGACTATATTGACAGCAGAGATAAAGCCTTTGTAAAAAGGGTAACGGAGGGTACTTTGGAGAGAAGGATTCAGATTGATTATATACTGGATCAGTTTTCCAAAGTACCCGTTTCAAGGATGAAGCCCTTTATCAGAAATCTGCTGCGCATGAGCGTTTACCAGCTGCTTTTTATGGACAGTATTCCTGACAGCGCAGTCTGCAATGAAGCGGTAAAGCTGGCGGGAAAAAGAGGCTTTAAAGGCCTTTCGGGCTTTGTAAACGGTGTGCTTCGGAATATTGCAAGAAATAAGCAGAAGATTTCCTATCCCCACCCGGAAAAGGAAAAATATAAATATCTTTCGGTGTGGTATTCCATGCCGGAATGGCTTATAGAAATGTGGATCAGCGCCTACGGAGAAGAAAAGACGCTGCTTATGCTTAAGGGGCTTTTAAGAGAGCATCCGGTGACGGTGCGGCTGAAAGAAAGCTTAAGCAGAGAGCAGAAGGAGCAATGGCTTGCAGACCTTGCAGGAGAAGGAATAAGGGCAAAGCAGCATTGCTGCTTACCCTATGCTTATCAGCTTTCAGGTATGGAAGGGGTTCAAAATCTGCCCGGCTATGAACAGGGATATTTTATGGTACAGGATGTGAGCAGTATGCTGGTTACAGAGGCAGCCGGAATATCCGCAGGCGAAGAGAGGCAGGGCAGCGCTGATGTGGCAAAGATGGCATGGCCGGGTGCAGGTATGCTTGTGGTGGATGTGTGTGCGGCGCCGGGCGGTAAATCACTGCATATGGCTGAAAAGCTTGCAGAAAAGGGAAAAGTACTTTCCCGCGATCTGACAGAGTATAAGGTATCTCTGATCAGAGATAATATAAGAAGAATGGGCTGTGAAAACATAGAGGCCCAGGTATATGACGCGTTGGTTTTGGATGAAAGTCTGAAAGAAAAAGCGGATATTGTGCTTGCGGATCTACCCTGTTCGGGACTTGGCATCATGGGAAAGAAAAGGGACATCAAATACAGAATGAACCATAAGGCACTAAAAGATCTGGAGCAGCTTCAAAGGAAGATACTTGATGTGGTCTGGCAATATGTAAAGCCGGGGGGAACGCTTATTTACAGCACCTGTACCATAAATCCCGGAGAAAATAATAAGATGGTACAGTGGCTTACAGAAAATTATCCCTTTGAGTTACAGAGCCTGGCGCCCTTTTTACCGGAGACTCTTAAAGCAGAGGGAGCCGGAGGCATGCTGCAGTTATTTCCGGGTATCCATGAAACCGATGGGTTTTTCCTGGCAAGACTTAAGCGGATAGAATAAAATACTGCTGTTGCGGTATCAGCGGAAGGTGAGAAGACAGGCAGGATATGCAGGATATAAAATCATTTACATTAGAAGAATTAAAGGAAGAAATGGCACTGCTGGGGGAAAAACCTTTTCGGGCAGCGCAGCTTTACC
>USJG01000035.1 GCA_900554925.1 uncultured Lachnospiraceae bacterium | reverse complement strand
ATATAAAAGTGATAAAATATAAATATGTAGGTGAGGAGGAAAAGTATGTTAAGAGATTATCAATTTGAACAAATAGAAATTGCACCTGATATTGAAGAATGCTTAGAAAATGCAAAACTTGAGTTGTCTAAAAAACAAATGTTATTAAAAGAAAAGAAATTACCTGTTGTAGTTTTATTTGAAGGATGGGGAGCATCTGGAATTGGGACAACGCTTGGTAAAGTGATTCAAAATATGGATCCCCGTTTTTATAATGTTGAAACAATGAATAAGATAAGTGAAGATGAACAAAGAAAACCTTTCTTATATCGTTATTTTTTACGCATTCCAGAAAATGGAATGGCCACATTTTATGATCATGGTTGGATGAATGATGTCACAAGAGAGTATATGCATAAACAAATTTCAAAAAAACAATATTATCAAAGAATTGAAAGTATACAGAAGTTTGAAAGAACTTTAGTAGATAATGGTTATATAGTGATTAAATTCTTTTTCCATATTTCTCAATTGGAACAGGCAACACGTACACATAAGTTGTTGAAAAACAAGAATACAAAATGGCGTGTCAGTGATGAGGATTTATGGCAAAATAAACATTATGATGAATACTTAAGTTTATATGATGAATATATGAATGCGACAAATGATACATATGCCCCTTGGTATATTATTGATGCAACAAATAAAAAATTAGCTCAATTACAGGTGCTTGAAACATTAATGAGTTGTATTCAAGAACGTCTAGAACATGAAAAACAGGATGCACCACTGATTGACAATGTTTTTGAGATGAGAGAGAAAATTCACTTAGAAGATTATGATTTAAGTGTTAACATTAGTGAAGAAACATATCGTAGAGAATTAAAAAAATGTCGTAAAAAATTAATGAAGTTGCATAATAAACTTTATCGTAAAAAAATACCTGTGATTATTGCCTATGAGGGTTGGGATGCAGCTGGTAAAGGTGGAAATATCAAGAGAGTCACTTCTGGATTGGATCCTCGTGGATATACAGTTTATCCTATAGCAGCTCCTGATAAAAGTGAATTGAATAGACATTATTTATGGCGTTTTTATAAACGTTTACCAAAGGACGGACATATTGCCATTTTTGATAGAACATGGTATGGTCGTGTTATGGTTGAAAGATTAGAAGGATTTTGTAGCGAAAATGACTGGCAACGTGCTTATAATGAAATGAATGAATTTGAAAAAGAACTTTATGACTGGGGTGCTATTGTTATTAAATTCTGGGTACAGATTGATAACCAGACACAATTAGAACGTTTTACTGAGCGTCAAAATACACCTGAAAAACAATGGAAAATTAACGAAGAAGATTGGCGTAATCGTGAAAAATGGGATTTATATGAAAATGCTATTGAAGAAATGCTTCAAAAAACAAATACAGTGTTTGCACCATGGTATGTATTAGAATCAGTAGATAAAAAATATGCACGTATTAAAGCAATGAAAATTGTCATTCGTGAAATTGAAAAGAGATTAGGATAATATAAAAACAAGAATAAGCTCATGTCTTATTCTTGTTTTTGGCATAATTGAAAATGAATACAGGCATTCAAAATACCATCATGATCAACATCATCCGTTATATAATCAGCAATAGCCTTGACTTCATCACTGGCATTTCCCATTGCAACACTTATAGCAACATGCTTTAACATAGGAATATCATTTCCACCATCGCCAAAAGCCATAGTTTGGGATAAATCAATATGATAATGTTTTAAGAATTCATCAATCCCATGTTGTTTAGAACCACCTATCGGTGAAATATCACAGAAAGTGGGATACCATCTTGAAGCATGACAATGGGGCATGACTTTTAATAATTCCTTTTCCTCATTTTCATCAACAAAGCACATACATTGATATATCTTTTTATGGATAACCTGACTGCAATCACGAGCAGGATGATCATCGTTATGTGTGATTGCATGGATTTCATCAACAAGATGATTACGCATATTAAAATATTTGGTATGTTCTTCAGTAAAACCACAAGGAAATGGTTTTTCTTTTAAATATTCTAATAAAGCCTGAATATCCTGAGAATCAATTGTGTTTTCATAAATCAGTTCATCATTTGTAAAACAATATTGCCCATTTAATGTAATATAGCCATCAAAGGGGAAACCTTGTAAAATATCTAAACCATCTTTTCCTCTTCCAGTTGCAATAAAGAGTTTGATTCCATTATCTTTGAGTTTATTTAAAGTATAAAAAGTTGAATCAGGGATTTGATGAGTTTTGAAACTGGCTAATGTACCATCTATATCAAAAAAGATTGCCTTAATCATATATATCCTCCTTATCGTTTCTTTTATTATATCAAACATTATATATTTTACAAAAAATTTTCATTTTTTGCTTGTTTTATCTTTTTTATAATAAAAGTGCTATAATGCATGAAGAAAGAAGGGGAAAAATGTTTGACGTTTTGATAACATCATTAACTTTTATTTTGATTATTGTGATTGCATACTTTTTAAAAAAAGTGAAAGTTTTAAAAAAGAGTGATGCAAATATTTTAGCAACCATTATTATGAATGTGACATTGCCATGTGCTTTATTAACAAGTGCCAATGGAATTACATTAGATATGACAATTCTTATATTGATAGCTGTAGGTATTTTATCTAATATTATTATGATTCTCGTTGGTTATGGATTTGCTTATAAAGAACGTCCTGTTATCAAAGGAACATATATGATTAATGTATCAGGGTATAATATTGGAAATTTTGTATTGCCATTTGTTCAATCTTTTTTTCCTGGTATGGGAGTCGTTTATTTATGTTCTTTTGATATTGGAAATGCATTAATGGGATTAGGGATTACGTATGCTTTAGCCGATCATGTTGCCAGTGGTCAAAGTGATTTTCATTTAAAGGATGTTTTAAAAAAACTTTTTTCTTCTATTCCATTTGATGTCTATTTATTGATTTTTATAATGGCAATATTTCAAATTGAATTTCCATCATATATTCTTTCTATGGCAACGACTATTGGCGCAGGAAATAGCTTTTTAGCCATGATGATGATTGGTTTAATGCTTGAAATCAAAGTCTCACATAGTGAAGCATATCATGTTGTTAAAATCATAGTGTTAAGAATTGTTGGCACTTTGATTTTATCAGGTATCATTTTCATTGTATTACCATTGCCATTATTAGCTAAAGAAATATTAACTATGGCTCTTTGTGCCCCTTTATCAACAGTTTCAGCTGTGTTTAGTCAAAAAATTGGCTATAGTGGTGATCTGCCTGCAACAGCAAATTCTTTAAGTATCATTATCTCTATTGTTTGTATGATTACATTGTTATTGATTTTTATTTACCTATCATGTATAATATGATGACGATACTAGGAATGTCCATTATGTTGGGGTTTTAATATTCCGCATATGCGGGCTGAAAATATGAAAGAAAAGAGGTTAAAGTAAGATGGCAGAAATCAATTTAAGCAAGTATGGTATTACCGGAACCACAGAAATTGTCTACAATCCTTCTTATGAATTATTATTTGAAGAAGAGACAAAAGCTGATCTGACTGGTTACGAAAAAGGACAGGTGAGTGAACTTGGTGCAGTTAATGTAATGACTGGTATTTATACAGGACGTTCACCTAAAGATAAGTATATTGTAGTAGATGAAAATTCAAAGGACACTGTTTGGTGGACTTCTGACGAATATAAGAATGATAACCATCCGGCTACAGAAGAAACATGGAAAGCAGTAAAGGAACTGGCCCTTGACGAACTTTCCAACAAGAGACTTTTCGTGGTAGACGCTTTCTGCGGTGCCAATAAAGACACACGTATGGGAATCCGTTTCATCATGGAAGTAGCATGGCAGGCTCATTTCGTTAAAAATATGTTCATCCAGCCTACTGCTGAAGAACTTGAAAATTTTGAGCCTGATTTTGTTGTCTACAATGCTTCAAAGGCAAAAGTAGAAAATTACAAAGAATTAGGCTTAAATTCAGAGACAGCCGTAATGTTCAATATTACCAGCCGCGAGCAGGTTATTGTTAACACATGGTATGGCGGAGAAATGAAGAAGGGTATGTTCTCCATGATGAATTATTATCTGCCTTTGAAGGGTATCGCTTCCATGCACTGCTCTGCAAACACAGATATGAACGGCGAGAATACCGCAATCTTCTTTGGTCTTTCCGGTACAGGTAAGACAACCCTGTCAACAGATCCCAAGCGTCTTCTTATCGGTGATGACGAACATGGCTGGGACGATAACGGCGTATTTAACTTTGAAGGCGGCTGCTATGCAAAGGTTATCAACCTTGACAAGGAATCTGAGCCTGATATTTACAATGCAATCAAGCGTGATGCTCTTCTTGAGAACGTAACATTGGATGCTGAAGGCAAGATCGATTTTGACGACAAGAGCGTAACCGAAAATACCCGTGTATCATATCCGATTAATCATATTAAGAATATTGTGCGCCCGGTTTCTTCTGCACCGGCAGCTAAAAATGTAATCTTCCTGTCAGCAGATGCTTTCGGCGTACTCCCTCCTGTATCTATTCTGACACCTGAGCAGACAGAGTACTACTTCCTGTCAGGATTTACAGCTAAGCTTGCTGGTACAGAGCGTGGTATCACAGAGCCCACCCCTACTTTCTCAGCTTGCTTTGGACAGGCATTCCTTGAATTACATCCTACAAAATACGGTGAAGAGCTTGTTAAGAGGATGGAAGCAAACGGCGCAAAGGCATATCTGGTAAATACCGGATGGAATGGTACAGGAAAGCGTATCACCATCAAAGATACCCGCGGTATCATTGATGCAATCTTAAATGGTGATATTCAGAATGCGCCTACAAAGAAGATTCCTTACTTTAACTTTGAAGTTCCTACAGAGCTTCCAGGTGTAGATTCAAATATCCTTGATCCTCGTGATACATATGCAGATGTCTCTGAATGGGAAACCAAGGCAAAAGATCTGGCACAGAGATTTGTTAAGAACTTTGCAAAATATGAGGGTAATGAAGCTGGCAAGGCATTAGTTAAAGCTGGTCCTCAGTTATAAGATAAATTATCCTGAAGACTTTAGACGGGGCTGTCAAAATGGCAGCCCTGTTTTATTGGAAAGTATTTCAGGTTGAGTGAAAAGTTAAATTCCACTTGTAAAAATAAATTCCGTACTGACGACTAAATTCTATTTTTATGCGGATTTTGGTTTTGCATCTGGAATTTACTCTTACAAATTGCTTGATTTTGAGCGGATTTTGTAATTGGTATTGATATTAGGGTACAACAAATAAGCAATAGGTAAAAACGAATGTAAAACTAAATTCCACTCGCCTACCGCCACCCTTGACAATGAACAATAGAAATGCCAGTCGATATTACCGAAGGCGAAGAACTCAAGAACAATCAGGTTCTGTACCGTCGTATTTCTCATATTATAGCATTTCTATTGCCCATCATCAAGGGCAAACCCTATCGGGTGGCTGGTGTATTACCTCTGGCTCAGATGCCTAAGAACAATCAGTCGTGCAAGTGTAAGACTAAATTCAGCCAGATGTGGAATTTACTTTTTTATTCAAAGGGAAAGTATTTCATGAAATTTACCGGTTGTATTTTAACCTTGTATTGGATATAATAAAATTAACCTGAAATGTACGACAACTCCTGTTAGTTTTGAACCTACAGATACTTTCAACGGGATTCCTACATCATCTGGCGGCTGTCAAGCCCTCACTCATTTTGAGGATTGGAAGGGAAGGCAAAAGTGCAGGTTGCGGTTACCCACCTAGCATGGCTAGGAGTCAAAAGGCAGGAACCGGCATTTTGGGGAATAAACAGAAGAAAAGCAGCCCATATTGGGCTGCTTTTCTTACTTGTGCCGCAGGTAAAAGGGGATATGCATGGAAAAAGATGTAAGAATTTTTATAAAGCTTGTTGCAGTAATTGTGTTGACAGCATTGTTTATCTGGCTGATTTATACGGATGAAAGGGTATTGCAGTTAAAGCAGCCTTCAGGTGAGCTGATTCCGGCGTCAGATGTGCTGATATTATTAAAGGAGTTTGAACAGATCAGCGGCAGGCAGATTGATTCCGGCCTTTTGGAAAAAATAAACGGATTTTCAGAGACGGAAGAATATTTGGATTATGATACCTATATGGAAATATTGGATTGTGTGCTGGGAGAGGAAGAGCAGTCTTACGAAAAGGAAAAGATTACATATAAAGATAAATACAGAGGCGGGTTCTTTTTGCTGAAAAAGGACTGGTATAACAGTTATGAAGTTATTCTGTCATCCTATGGCCTGACAGATTTCATCAGATTAGAAACAGTGGAGGTTCTGGGGGGGAGCGAACTTTTTACAGGAGAGAAAATCCTGGAGGATACGCACCTTTTGGGAAAGGACGGGAAAGTTTATACCTGCCTTTCTAAGGAGCTTATGGATTTAAAGTATACGAAAGCAAAGGTTTATGTAAGGGAAAACCGGCTGCTTACCTTAGTTGAAATCTTGCCCGGAAAAAGCGTTCTTGAAAATGTCTGGATCATGGAGGATGATGGAAAGAATATCAGGTTCTTTTATGAGGACTATGAGGTTCTGGGAGAATATCAGCATAAAGACGGCGATGCGTATTCTTTGCGGGAACAGGTGGGAGACATCAGCTTTCAGGAAGGGACTATTTTGGAGGTCTGTGTTAAAAGTGAGAGAATAAGCGGGAAACTCCTTAGTATCTCAGAGGGGCAGTTTGAGATTGAAGGATATGGAAGCATTGGAATCAAGGAAAATTGCATAGGCTATCAATTGTATGAAAAACTCAGCAAAGCAGACAGGTCGGATTTGTCTATCGGTTATGATTTTGCAGACTTTGTACTGGAGAATGGAAAGGTATGTGCATTTTTGATTACCAGAAAAGAAGAAATGGAAACCATTCGCGTAGCGATTAAAAGCAATGATTTCAATAGTCTGTATCATGATGAGATCATTCTGACCTGTCAGGATCCGATGACGATCTTTTATGGAGACTATGAGCAGCGAAAGCAGGAAAAGGTGGCACCGGGACAAAAAATTATAATTTCAGCGGGAGATGAGTATCTTTCGGGAGCTCGGATGGAAATCATACCTGACGTAAACACCGGGAAAATCCAGGTGCTTTCCCTAAACCGCAGCCAGGGGACGCCTTCTTACAGGGGCAGTATGGAAATTGCAGAGACAAAGGAGGGACTGGTGCTTATCAATGAAGTGCTGCTGGAGGAATACTTATATTCGGTAGTTCCAAGTGAAATGCCGGCTTCCTACCCCATAGAGGCTTTAAAAGCCCAGGCTATATGCGCAAGAACTTATGGGTACCGTTACTTAAAGCAGCCGGGATATGCAGCTTTAGGGGCCCATGTGGATGACAGTGTTGGGTATCAGGTCTACAATAATATTGCGGAAAATGTAAATTCCACAAAAGCAGTTAAGGAAACTGCAGGTATGCTGCTTTTGTATGAGGAGGAGCCTGTCAGCACTTACTATTACTCTACCTCCTGCGGTTTCGGAGCAGATGCCGGAGTCTGGAATGAAGACCAGAAGGACCAGCTGCCATACCTGAAGGCTGTACATATTGCACAGGAGGAAGGGGATTATACTGCGGCTGAACTTATGGAGGAAGATAAATTCAGAGCTTATATTACAAAAACCGATAAAAGTGCATACGAAAAGGAAGAACCATGGTTCCGGTGGGAATATGAGCTTGATGAGCTTGATACTGCCTTGCTGTTTCAGAGAATGGAAGAACGGTATCAGGCAGCTCCGGGCAAGGTACTTACCTTTATGGGGGAAGATGGAGAAGTGGAAAATGATCAGTTGTTTGAAGAAAAAGAACCCAAAGCATTTAAAAAGGTGTACAATATACAGTGTTTCAAACGAAAAGAAGGCGGTGTGATGGATGAGCTTCTCATTGAAACAGATAAGGGAACCTATAAGATAGTCTCTGAATATAATATCAGATATGTTTTAAATCAGGGAGGAGAAGTGATCAGGCAGGATGGCTCATCCTATGAAAGCAATACATTGCTTCCAAGCGCATATCTGACAATTGATGTTGTAAAAGCGAAAGAAAGTGTGGTAGGATATACTATCAGTGGCGGTGGTTATGGTCATGGCGTGGGGATGTCCCAGAATGGAGCCAGAGCCATGGGAATGGAAGAAATGGATTGCGAGAGCATTCTTTCTTTTTATTTTCAGGATTGCCGGCTGGATAAAATATACTGATTTTGAAGAGGAATCATTATGTTTAAACGATTATTATTTATTGGATACGATTTTGGAAAACAGATGAGCAGAAAAAATATCAGCGCATTTGCCGCAAGCACAGCATTTTTCCTTTTTCTGTCGCTGATCCCGGCGCTTATGCTGCTTTGTGCAATCATACCTTATACGCCTCTTACAGAGGCAAATTTGATGAGTGCTGCCAGGGAAATATCGCCTGATGCCATGAATGGGCTGCTGACCAGCATTATTGCAGATGTTTATGATAAATCAATCGGTATCATTTCTGTGACGGCAATTGCCACCCTGTGGTCCGCCGGAAAAGGCGTGCTGGGCCTTATGCGGGGGCTGAATGCTGTCAATGACGTAGAGGAAGACAGAAATTATCTGGTGCTTCGTATGGTGGCATCTTTATATACGGTGCTGATGCTTATTGCAATACTGTTGTCACTTCTTATCATGGTATTTGGCAATTCACTGATTAGGCTGATTGAAGGCATTATTCCACAGATCTCCTATCTGTTTGATCTGTTAATGCATTTCAGATCCCTTTTTGTGTGGGCCGTGCTCACTATTGTGATAGCGCTGATATATACTTATGTGCCGGGAGCGCGCATGGGATTTAAAATGCAGCTTCCGGGCGCAGTTTTTGCAGCTGTGGCATGGAGCGTGATGACCTGGGTATTTTCTGTTTATGTTGATGTATTTAACGGATTTAATACCTATGGAAATCTCACCACAATTATTATTTTGATGCTGTGGCTGTATGCTGCCATGTATATTATCCTGGTGGGAGCATACATGAACCGTTATTTCAAGCCGGCCTTTCAGTTTTTTGTAGGGAAAAAGCATATTGACAGGAAGGAAAAGATTGGCTAAAATGATAGACAGTTATACAGGAAAAGGCTGTGAAGGTGTATAGTAGCAGATTATCTTCTATCAGAGAGAGGAAGTCACCGGCTGAAAGCTTCCTTTAGTTCAGATATCAGGCATAACAGACAGAACTGTTGGCTGGCAAATTTCCCACCGGAGCTTTCAGACTGAATGCAGAGGCCGCGAATTGAAGGCAAAAGCCAGATTCGCAGGCTAAATAGTAGGTTTGAACGTCTAACACTCGTTACGTGTATGAGATGTCTGCTTTGAAAGCAGGAACTTGGGTGGTACCGCGGATCTTATTCGTCCCTTGCAGGAATAATGCAAGGGACTTTTTATTTAAGTTAGGAGGAAATCATGAAAGAAAAAATTCAAAAGCTCACAGAACAATTTGGAGAAGAACTTTCTAAAGTCAGGGATTCAGGCGCTTTGGAAACCCTGCGTCTTGACTTTACCAGCAAGAAAGGCTGCATTTCAGAATTAATGAAGGAACTGGGGAAGATCCCTGCGGAACAGAAGAAGGAAGCAGGGCAGATGATCAATACCTTCAAGCAGGATGTCATTTCCAGACTGGAAAGTAAAAAGAAGGAACTGGCGCAGTTAGAAGAGGAAAGGGCTATTAACAGCACGGAGGCGTATGATGAATCCATGCCTACGGATAATCCCTGCGGTTCTTATCATCCCATTACGCTGGTGCAGCGAGAATTGGAGGATATTTTTGAATCTATGGGATTTGATGTGGAGGATTATAATGAAATCGTAGATGATTATCACTGCTTTGAGGCTCTTAACATTCCCAAATTCCATCCGGCAAGAGATATGCAGGATACCTATTATCTGTCTACAAAGAACCAGTTGTTAAAGAGCCATACCTCAGCCGCCCAGAACGCCATTATGATCAAATACGGCAAAGCCCTGAAAGAGAAGAACCGTCCTATCAGAGCGGTATTTCCGGGTAGATGCTTTAGAAACGAGGCTATTGATGCCTGCCATGAAAATACATTTTTCCAGATGGAAGGAGTCATGATCGACAAGAACATTTCTATTTCCAATTTGATTTATTTTATGAAGACTATGTTGTCACAGGTGTTTGAAAGAGAAGTAACCGTAAGACTCCGTCCCGGTTTTTTCCCATTTGTGGAGCCTGGGTTTGAGCTTGACATTCAATGCCTGATCTGCGGCGGCGATGGCTGTCCTTCCTGTAAAAATTCAGGCTGGCTGGAGCTTTGTCCCTGTGGCATGATACATCCCAATGTACTGAAATATGGCGGAATCAATACGGAAGAAGAACCGGACAAATATACAGGCTTTGCTTTTGGGCTTGGCCTTACCAGACTTGCCATGATGAAGTATGGCGTAAAAGACATTCGTGTATTCAACGAAGGGGATTTAAATGCATTATCCCAGTTTGTAAGCAAATAGACAGGAGGTAAAAGACGTGTTCGTATCAATGAATTGGATCAGAGATTTTGTAGACCTTGAAGGGCAGGATCTGGAAAAATTAATACACAGATTTACATTATCTACAGCGGAAGTAGAGGGGATTGAATATAAGGGAAAGGATATTCAGGATGTGGTGGTAGGAGAGATCATCTCCTGTAAGGACCATCCGGATTCCGATCATCTGCATTTGTTAAAGGTAGATGCAGGGGACGACGTATACGACGTAGTATGCGGGGCACCTAATGCAAGAGTGGGAATTAAAACCGCTTTCTGCAAAGTAGGAGGACAGGTAGGTGAAATCAAGATCAAACCTGCCAAACTGCGTGGACAGGTGTCTAACGGCATGTGTTGTTCTGCTAAGGAACTTGGTATTTCTGATAACCACGAAGGCATTATGGAGTTAGACTCTGACCTGGTAAACGGAACTGATTTAAAAGAGATTTACCCTATTGAGGATGTGGTTTTTGAGGTGGATAATAAATCTCTGACTAACAGGCCGGATTTATGGGGACACTATGGGATGGCCCGTGAATTTGCTGCGCTTACCGGACAAACCCTGAAGGAACTTGAGGTTATGGAGAATCCATATCAGGGGGATGTCAATGTGGCTGTTGAAATCGGTAACAAGGAGCTTGTCTATCGTTACACCAGTGTTCGTATTGAGAACGTCACTAAAAAGGTCAGCTCCATGGAAATGCAGATCCGTCTGTACTATTGCGGTACAAGGGCAATCAACCTTCTGGCAGATCTGACAAATTATATTATGCTGGAGCTTGGTCAGCCCATGCATGCTTTTGATGGAAATAAGATCGGAAAGATCGTTGTTGATACGCCCAAGGAGAATATTTTGTTTACCACCCTGGATGGGGTAGAACGTGATATTACACCTGACACGCTGATGATTTACGATAATGAAACACCTGTTGGCATCGCAGGCATTATGGGTGGTCTTGACAGCGAAATTACAGATGAGACGAACTCTGTTGTGCTGGAATCTGCTAATTTTGACGGTGTCAGCGTACGTAAGTCCGCCTCCAGGCTGGCCCTTCGCACCGATGCGTCTGCACGCTATGAAAAGACGCTGGATCCTGAAATGACTATGCTGGCAGCAAAGCGTTTTATTAAGCTGCTTAAGGATTCAGATCCCGGCTGTATATGTACAAGTAATATTACAGATATTTATCTTCATAAATACCCTCAGATTTTCGTCAGCTTTGACAAACAGTTTGTGGACAGATATACGGGAATTGATATTTCCTGCCAGCGTATTAAGCAGACCTTAGAGCAGCTTGGCTTTAAGACCAGTCAGGAGGGTGAAAGCTTTGTTACGGAAGTTCCCAGCTGGCGGGGAACCAAGGATGTAAGCATGAAGGCGGATATTATTGAAGAGATTACCCGTATTTACGGTTACGATAATTTCCAGATCAAAACTACCTTATCCCCACTTCTTCCTGCCAAGACTACCCAGCGCAGAAAAGAAGAAAATATGATCAAGGATCTTTTGGTAAAAACCTATGCAATGAACGAGGTGCATACCAGGGTGTGGTGCGATCCTGACGGGCTTAAAAATCTGGGACTTGCGCCGGAAGAAAATGTCCGGATACTGGGAAGTGCAGAGGACAATGGTATTTTAAGAACTACATTGTTCCAGAGCTTTCTGCCTCTTGTATACAATAACCGTAATTACAGACCTTCTTTTGGCATATTTGAAATCGGCAGAGTGGTACAGGGAGAAAAAGAGGACGGGACTGCAAATGAACGTCGTATGCTGGGAATTGCCATGTACAGTAAGGAGATGGCGGAAAAGACCCTTTATATCAGCGCTGTCCAGCTTATCAATACCATCTGCAGCCAGTTAAAGCATAAAAAAGCAGAGTATGCCAAAATAGAAACAGAGCATGCATGGCAGCATCCCAGGAACACAGCACAGATTATGCTGGATGGAAAGCGGGTTGGCGTTATGAATACCCTTCATCCTGGAACATTAGGCAAAATTGCTAAAAATGCGGTAGTTGTCTGCATTGAAATTGATATGGATCTGCTCCTTGAAATTGAACCGGCAGCACTTGAGTTTGCAGAGCCCTCCAGATTCCCTACAGTGGAATATGACCTGTCCTTAATTATACCGGAAGGGGTCAGATTTGAGGATATTTCTACCTGCTGGAAGAAACTGAAGATAAAGGAACTGCGTGATGTTTCTGTGATTGATATTTATGATGCGCAGACAGTTAAGAGCATTACCATCAGGTTATTCTTTGGTCTGGATGACAGAACCCTTACCGGGGAAGAAGTGCAGAAGCATATTGACCATATTCTGGAAAATCTGGAGACCATTGGAGTAAAACTGAAAAGCTGACAGAAAGAAATGAGAGGTTGATTTGATGGAAAAGAAAAACACATGGGAAACCTACAGCAGCAAGCGGCTTAAGGAGGCAGATGCATTTGCTGATGAATACAGAAGATTTCTGGATGAAGGAAAAACAGAGCGTGAATGCGTGGACTATATTGTAAATGCTGTGGAGAAGAAAGGATACCGTGAATTACAGGAGGTCATCAAAAAAGGCGAAAAGCTGAAAAAAGGTGATAAGGTATATGCTGTATGGATGAATAAGTCAGTGGCTATGTTCCGCATTGGAAACAAGCCCATGACAGAAGGAATGAATATTCTTGGCGCCCATATTGATTCGCCCAGACTGGATATTAAGCAGAATCCCCTCTATGAAGAGGGAGGTTTTGCCTATCTGGATACCCATTATTATGGCGGTGTGAAAAAGTACCAGTGGGTGACCCTTCCCCTTGCCATTCATGGAGTGATCATAAAAAAGGATGGCACTACGGTAGAAATCAATATTGGAGAAAACGAAGAGGATCCGGTATTTTTCATTTCCGATCTGCTGATCCACCTGGCCCAGGAGCAGATGGAGAAGAAGGCAGCCAAAGTAATCGAAGGGGAAGCCCTTGATATTATCGTCGGCAATAAGCCCATTACAATTGGTAAGGAAAAAGCAGCCGATAAGAGCGGAAAGGCAGAGAAAGAATCCAAAAAGGATCAGGCAAAGGAAGCAGTCAAAAAAGGAGTCCTTGATATATTAAAGAAAACCTATGACATAGAGGAAGAGGATTTCCTTTCGGCAGAGCTAGAGGTAGTGCCTGCCGGCAAGGCAAGAGAAGCAGGGTTTGACCGCAGCATGATACTGGGATACGGTCAGGATGACAGGGTATGTGCATTTTCTTCTCTGAAGGCAATGCTGGAAACAGATGACACCGATAAAACTGCCTGCTGCCTGTTAGTGGATAAAGAGGAAATTGGCAGTGTAGGGGCTACCGGAATGCAGTCAAAGTTTTTTGAAAATATGGTTGCAGAGGTAATGAATCTCACAGGAGAATATTCGGAGCTTAATGTAAGAAGATGCCTGGCTTCCTCCTGTATGCTTTCCTCCGATGTAAGCAGTGCCTATGATCCCACTTTTGCGGCAAGCTTTGATAAGAAAAATGTGGCTTATTTAGGCGGAGGCATGGTGTTTAATAAGTTTACCGGCTCCAGAGGAAAATCCGGCTCTAATGATGCAAACGCAGAATATATCGCCTATATCCGCCGGATATTTGAAAAGGAAGAAATTAATTTCCAGACAGCAGAGCTTGGAAAAGTGGACCTTGGCGGCGGCGGAACCATTGCCTACATTCTTGCCCTGTATGGAATGAATGTGATTGACAGCGGCGTGGCGGTTTTGAATATGCATGCGCCCTGGGAGGCCACCAGCAAAGCGGATATATACGAAACTAAACGCGGCTATGAAGCTTTCTTAAAAGGAGAAGGGCTGTAAAATGGAAACTGCGGATACAAAGGACACAAATAAGCAGGGACGGGGCCTTAAGACCTCAGATTTTTATTTTGATCTTCCGGGGGAGCTGATCGCCCAGGACCCTCTTGAGGACAGGTCAGCCTCCAGACTGCTTATGGTAGATAAAAATACAGGCGCTGTGAAGCATGAGATATTTCGCAATATCATAGATTACCTGCACCCCGGCGACTGTCTGGTTTTGAACAACACCAGAGTACTTCCCGCAAGGCTTCTGGGAGTAAAGGCTGATACTAAAGCGGCGGTAGAAGTGCTTCTTCTTAAAAGAAGAGAAAATGATGTGTGGGAAAGTCTGGTAAAGCCCGGGAAAAAAATAAGACCGGGCGCGCATCTTACCTTTGGAGATGGGATTTTAAATGCGGAAGTATTAGATATTGTGGAAGAAGGCAACAGGCTGATCCGGTTTTCTTACGAAGGGATTTTTGAAGAGGTTTTGGACCGCCTTGGGGAAATGCCCCTGCCTCCCTATATTACCCATAAGCTGAAGGATAAAAACCGTTATCAGACAGTTTATGCAAAATATGACGGTTCAGCAGCGGCGCCTACAGCAGGACTTCATTTTACAGAGGAACTGCTTGAGCAAATAGAAAAAAAGGGTGTGAAGCTGGCCTATGTAACGCTTCATGTAGGACTTGGAACCTTCCGGCCGGTAAAAGCGGAACATATTCTGGAGCATCATATGCATTCGGAGTATTACCAGATCACAGAGCAGGCGGCACAGCTGATCAACGACACCAGGAAAAGCGGCCACAGGGTAATCTGTGTAGGAACAACAAGCTGCCGGACGATAGAAAGCGCCGCAGATGAAAATGGAATGCTTTCAGAATCCTGCGGGGATACGGAAATATTCATCTATCCCGGATATCGGTTTAAAGTTCTTGATTGTCTGATCACCAATTTCCATCTGCCGGAATCTACCTTAGTAATGCTGGTAAGTGCGCTGGCAGGCCGGGAAAATGTCTTAAAGGCTTATGAGGAGGCGGTAAAAGAAAAATACCGCTTTTTCTCCTTTGGGGATGCCTGCTTTTTTACAGATGACTTTACAAAAAATATCATTTAGATTATGATAAGGAAAAGCGCCCAGGGCTTTAAGTACACAGGAGGTATCATGGAAGAGAGAAGAAAGGACAACCGCAGAGAACTCATATCTACTCTGATCGTTAAAAGGCTGGATGATAACAAAAAACATGAAACGACTATTGACATTGCGGATGTGTCAAAATCTGGCATTGGATTTAACTGCAAGGAGCTGCTTGAGATTGGCGCGGTATATGAAGCCAACTTAAGAATATGGACTCAGGAAGTGATCCATGCCTTTCTTGAAATTGTCAGAATCGAAAAAAAGGGACAGGGTTATAATTACGGAGCAATTTTTATCGGTATGCCGGAAACTGAGGCCTCCAGAATTGAAGTGTATGATACAGTAGAGAATTTATCAGGGAGTTAATGTCTGAACATGGCCGGAAAGAAAATTTATACGGTGATTGCACTTCTGCTGTTAATGATACTGTATCTTATGATATTTTATTTTTCTTCAGAGGATGCGGACAGGTCATCTGATATCAGTACAAGAGTGACCAAAGCACTGCTGCAATTTTATTACAAAATCAAAGGAGGCAGTGGGAATCAGCAAATAGCCGGATATACTGTTTCCTCAGCAGAAGGTTTTATCAGAAAACTGGCACATTTCACAGAATATGCATGTGTGGGATTTTTGTCATACAGTATCGTGGTCGTGTGGTTTGGAACCATATGGAAAGGGCGTTTCTGGGTCATAGTACAGCTTTTGCTCTCAGCGGCAGCAGATGAGCTTCATCAGTATTTTGTTCCGGGCAGAAATGCGGCAGTAAAGGACGTGCTGATTGATACTGCGGGCGGGATAGCAGGAATGCTGGTAATACTGGCGGGAGCCCTTTTGTGGAGACTGTTTGGCAGAGGATTAAGGGCAAAGAAAAATAATACTTAAATAAACAGGTTGTAATAAAAAACGCAGGCTTTTTGACCTGCGTTTTTTGTATAACAGGAAATTCCTTCGGATTTTCCTGTTATACAAAAGCCCTCCGGGCGGGATGCGCTTCTCGCGGAGAG
>USJG01000034.1 GCA_900554925.1 uncultured Lachnospiraceae bacterium | reverse complement strand
CTCACATGTTCTATTATATGGTCCTCTTCGAATAAATCAAGCACTTTTTCCACAGCGGCGCAGGCCAACGGGTTGCCACCGTAGGTAGTTCCGTGATCCCCCGCGGTCAGAGAATGTTGTGCAACCTTTTCTGTCATCATAAAAGCGCCTACGGGCACACCGCATCCAAGAGCCTTTGCTGTGGTCATAATATCCGGCTTAACTCCGTACCTCTGCCATGCGTACATATAGCCTGTCCGCCCCATGCCGCACTGGATTTCGTCAAGGATAAGAAGGATGTCCTTTTCCTCACAGAGGGCCTTTACCTGTTTCATAAAGCTTTCTTCCGCCGGATAAATGCCTCCCTCTCCCTGCACTGTTTCAAACAGGATCGCACAGGTCCTGTCTGTAACATTCGCCAGCACACTCTCAAAATCATTCATCCTGGCAAAGCGGATATTTCCGATCATGGGTTCAAATGCTTCTCTGTACCCTGGATTCCCTGTTACCGACAAAGCTCCCATGGTACGTCCGTGAAAAGAATGCTCCATGGCAATAATCTCATGGTCGGTTTTTCCGTCTTTCAGATAGGCGTACTTTCTCGCCGCCTTGATGGCACCCTCCACCGCTTCTGCACCGCTGTTGGTAAAAAAGACTCTGTCCATACCGGAAATCTTTTTCATTTTCTTAGCAGCTTCTATGGCAGGTACATTATAATAATAGTTGGAGGTATGAATGATCTTATCGATCTGTGCCTTTAGTGCATCATTATATTTTTGATTATTGTATCCCAGGGCAAATACCGCAATTCCCGCGCAGAAATCCAGATATTTCTTCCCCTCAATATCATAAAGATATACACCATCGCCTTTATCCAAAACTACCTGATAACGGTTATAGGTATGTAACAGCGCCTTCTCGGCCTCTTCTATATATTCTTTCATATTTTCCATAATTCTTCCCTTTCTTACTGCTGTGCTCCCGTCTGCAATATTTATTCAGCCTTTTTGCTAATGCATCGTGTTTATATCTTCATCTCTCACAATGGCTGTTCCCACGCCGGAGTTTGTAAAGATTTCCAGAAGCAGACAGTGGGGAATACGTCCGTCCAGTATATGCACTCTGTTGACGCCATTTTTGATTGCTGAAGTACAATTATTCAGCTTAGGCAGCATACCGCCGCCGATGATGCCCTCAGAAATAAGAGCATCTGCATCTGACGCCGTAATCCTTGAAATAAAGGAATTTTTATCATTAATATCCCTGTACAAACCTTCAATGTCTGTGAGAAATACCAGCTTATCAGCTCCTACCGCTCTGGCAATGGCACAGGCCGCATCATCTGCGTTGATATTGTAGGTCTGAAATTCATCATCCAGGCCAATGGGCGCTACAATGGGAAGAAAATCCTTTTCCAGCAGATCATAAAGGATTTTGGGATTTACCGCCCTTACATTTCCCACAAAACCAATATCCTTTCCATCTGCATATTTCTTTTCTACGTTTAAAAGTCCGCCATCCTTGCCGCTGATGCCAACTGCCTTAACTCCAAGCTCCTGCACCATACTGACCAGGCTCTTATTTACCCTGCCCAGCACCATTTCGGCAATTTCCATAGTCTCGTCATCTGTAACCCGAAGTCCGTTTACAAACTGTGCTTCCTTTCCAACCTTTCCTACCCAGCGGCTGATTTCCTTGCCGCCGCCATGGACGATAATCGGCTTAAAGCCTACCAGTTTAAGAAGGGTCACGTCCTTGATCACATTTTTCTGTAACTCTTCATTGTTCATGGCGCTGCCGCCATACTTGACCACAATGATCTTACGGTTAAATTTCTGTATGTATGGCAGAGCTTCAATTAGTACCTCCGCCTTTTTTAACACTTCCTGCATATCCTTGTCCATTTTTTCCTCCGTTCCAAAGTATATCCCACTTTTTACCAGGTAAATCTTCAGCTTCTGTAATCCGCATTAATCTTTACATAGTCATAGGTCAGATCACACCCCCAGGCAGTTGCTGTTTCACTGCCCATTTTCATATCTGCCAGAATAGTCACCTGGGGCTGTGCTAAGATCCTGCTGGCTTCTTCCTCACTGTAACCAGTGGAGACGCCCTCCTTGCAGACCTGTATGCGCCCTGCTTTACTTTCAAAGAAAAGATCGATTTTTTCAGGATCAAACTGCACTCCTGAATATCCCAGTGCACAGATCATCCGCCCGAAGTTGGCATCATGGCCATAGACTGCCGCCTTTGTGAGACTGGAACAAACCACAGATTTACTTAATATTCTTGCATCCTCTTTGGTGGCCGCGCCGATCACCTTTGCCTCCAAAAGAGCAGTTGCTCCCTCTCCGTCTCCTGCCATCATCTTTGCAAGAGATTCATTCACATAATGGAGTGCCTCCTTAAATGCATCGTATTCCGGCGTGTTTTCTTTAATTTCTTCATTTCCTGCCATACCATTTGCCATGACTAAAAGTGTATCATTCGTTGAGGTATCTCCATCTACTGAAATCATGTTAAAGGTATCAACCACATCTTCCTTCACAATTTTATTCAATAATTCCTTTGAAATAACCGCGTCTGTTGTTACAAAAGCAAGCATGGTACACATATTGGGATGAATCATTCCTGAGCCTTTGCTCATGCCGCCTAACGTCACTTTAACGCCCTTTACCTCTATCTCGGCCGCCGCCTGCTTTGAGTGGGTATCTGTGGTCATGATCGCTTCCGCTGCCAGGGTTCCGGCCTCTAAGGTTTCTGCTTTTGCCCTGGCAAGCTTTTCCACTCCTGACTCAATTTTGTCGATAGGTAGCTGCATCCCAATGACGCCGGTAGATGCCACCAACACCGAATCCTCCGGTATATTCAATACTTCTGCTGCCTTAGCCGCAGTTTTTTTACAGTAATCATAGCCTTCCCCTCCGGTGCAGGCATTGGCAATTCCCGCATTGACAATAACTGCCTGTCCAAAGGAGGATTCCTCTACGATCTTTTTATCCCACAGAACCGGAGCTGCCTTTACCACATTGCTGGTAAAGGTTCCCGCAAGCACACAGGGCCTGCGGCTGTAGATGATAGCCATATCCTTTCTGTCCTTATACTTAATAGCAGCCTCCACACCTGCTGCCTCAAATCCTTTTGCCGCGGTCACACCGCCTGCTGTTATTTTCATGTTTTCCTTCTTTCCGTGCCTTCAGGCACTTAAGTATAATTTAAATTTATATTTTCCTTTTCCCATTCCCTTTACCGGTTCTATGATCTTAATTGACAACATTTTTTTTAATAATTCAGATGCGGGAGACTTGGTAATGTCTAAAGCATCCATCACTTCTCCTCTTCCGAATATTCCCTCAAATCCATACTTTTTGTATAGCTTCTTTACATTGTTTATAGTTTTTTGAGAAAATCCTGCTGATTTCAATTTATCTTCAAACAGCTTCCTATCGCCAATGTCCTGTTTTTGCAATTCAATGTCCTGTTTTTGCGGTCCAATGTCCTGTTTTTGTACTTTAGAAAAAGCACCGCTGATGTGCATAGACCTGTTATGGAGCTCATTCTTTTCATCCATTAACAGATTTCTTAAGAACAATATCAGATATTCCCTGGTCTCATGAATACCGTTTTTTAAATCATTATAATTCGCTCTCACCAGTGCATTTCTAAAATACCAGGCATTTTCCGCAAAAATGTCATTTGTTACATTAAATCCCAACGTCCGCAGGTATTTTATAAAAAACACTGCGGTTGTCCGCGTGTTGCCCTCCGCAAAAACATGAATCTGCCATAAACCAGATAAAAAAAACGCTAAGTGTTCTATCATTTGCATCATTGAAAGACCTTTGTAGCTAAACTCCTGCTCCACTTTAAAGTCATATTCCAAAGTTGCTTTTAACTCGCTTGCGCTGCCATATAATACTGTATTTCCATCCAGTACCCATTCCCTTTTCGTAATATTATAATTCCTGAAATTACCGGCATGTGAATATATTCCCTCAAACAATCTTCCATGTATGGACATATAATATGCCGGAGAGAAAACAAAGGCCTTTTCCGAAAGTATCTGCGCAATTCTTGCGGAAACTTTGTCTGCTTCTTCTGTGCGTATCTCCGCCTCTCCGGGATTTTCTTCATAATAGCTGTCAATCAGTTCGTTTGCATGCTCAATGGAAATTTCCCCTTCAATATTTCTTTTCGCAGTTTTTATAAGGTAATCTGATGTTTTAAGTCCATCTACCGCCTGTAGTCCTATGGCAGTATGCCACGCATATCCTTTCTCTCTCTTTCCGGGGTCTGGTTCTCTTAAATATTCTTCAAACGGATCTTTCTTCACTTCAATCCCTGCCATTATTCCCCTCCCGTTACTTATTATAATTTACTATATTTTCTCTATTTAAAGTAAAATCATAATAATTAAGGTCTTCCCGCCTTGTCCATCCGATTTCTTTCCAAAAAGCATTTCCGATATCGTTTTGCGTAAAGGCGATCAGTGACACTTTACTGATCTGTTCCTCCTCCAGCTTCTCCATACAGTGAACCACCATGCTCTTGCCAATACCCTGCATACGATAATCCTCGTGAACACACACATGATACAGGCACCC
The DNA here is from genome assembly GCA_900554925.1 of uncultured Lachnospiraceae bacterium. Classification (GTDB taxonomy): domain Bacteria; phylum Bacillota; class Clostridia; order Lachnospirales; family Lachnospiraceae; genus Suilimivivens. The sequence goes on along the minus strand of USJG01000034.1, from coordinate 12,075 downwards.
GCGCCTTCCATCGTGACCGCAGAGAATGCTTCCCACAATTTTTCCATCCTCCACAGCCACCACACTGGAATCCGGATTTCTCCTCAGAAATCGCTTTATGCCCTCTCTGGAGTCATCCAGACTTCTGATGGCAAACCCTTTGATACTCATCCACAGGTCATGTACCCCGTCATAATCTTCTATCGTCATTGCCCTGATTTCCATAGCAAACCTCTTCTTTCACAATTCATTTGTTTCTAAATGCACCCTCCTGTACTCGTGCTTTACAAAGGGCAGAAATTTTTCAATAATATCGCTGGTCTTAAGTCTTAAGCTTGCGGTATTCACGCAGGGATGACACCCTAAATACTCCTCTTTAAGCACGTCCTCATCTATCAGCAGCTTTACATGATTTTCCCTGTCATTCATCAGTCCCATGATGCTCACTGCCCCCGGCGAAATATGCAAGTACTCCTCCATAAATTCCTCCGGCCCAAAGGAAAGTCTGGCACTGCCGATCTGCTTTGACAGCTCCTTTGTTTTAAATTTCTTTTCTCCCGGCATCATAAGGAGATAAAAAGCTGTTTTCTGGCTGTTGCATAAAAACAGATTCTTACACATATGGATTCCCAGAATTTCATCCACCCCCTGACAGGCCTCGATGGTAGCCATTGGTTCGTGATCCAGCCTTTTGTAAGGAATATCCAGCTGCTTAAGCAGCCTATACACTTCCATTTCTCTTGGAAGTCTTCCTTCTGGATCCGGAATATCTTCATATAAAGTCATATCATGTATTAATTCATTCATATCAGTACCCACGCCTTTCTGCTGGTCCAGCTATTGGCATTAACTTTATCCTCAGGGAAAATCCCTTATAAATTAAGCCCTTTATCCTCTTCACAGCCAAGCATAATATTAAGGCACTGGATTGCGGCGCCAGAAGCTCCTTTCCCTAAATTATCAAACCTTGTGCTTACCAGCACTCTGTCTTCATTTCCTGTTACGTAAATTTCAATGCCATCCCAGCCTGCGCAGGCATTTCCTGCAAGAAAACCATTGTAATCTGCCTCTTTTCCAAAAGGCATCACCTTCACAAATTTTTTGCCCGCATAATAATCGGTCAAATATTCATGAATCTTTTCCGGCGTCTTAGCCCCGTTAAGCATATCTGTATAAAAAGGCGTTGTAAGCAGCATACCGCTGTAATAATCACAAATGATCGGAGAAAACAGCGGTGCTTTGCTAAGCCCTGTGATCTTCTGCATTTCCTTTAAGTGCTTATGGTTCTGGGTAAGCGCATACTCTCTCGGTGCATCAAGCTCTTTATCCCTCTTATCAGCTTCGTAAACTGCTATGGTCTTTTTGCCTGCTCCGCTGTAGCCTGAAAGGGCAAAGGCGGATACCGGATAGTCCCTCGGAAGGATTTCTCCTTCGATCAGTGGATAAATACCAGTGATAAAGCCTGTGGCATAGCAGCCCGGCACCGCGATCCGCTTCCCTTCTTTTATTTTCTGTCTGTGTGCCTTCGATAATTCGGGAAATCCGTAGGCCCAGCCTTCCTGGGTTCTGTGGGCTGTTGAGGTATCTATGATTTTTACATTTTCGTTTTCCACAAGACTTACTGATTCCCTTGCGGCATCATCCGGCAGACAAAGAAAGGTAATATCTGACTCATTGATCAGTCTTTTTCTCTCATTCACATCCTTGCGAAGTTCGGGGGCAATACGTATCAGTTCAATATCATCCCGTCCTTCAAACCTTTCGTAAATCCTGAGACCTGTGGTTCCTTCGCTTCCGTCAATAAAAATTTTTGTTTTGCCGCTCATAATATTTCTCTCCTCATAAATTCATCTATCTTTTTAAGTAATTCCTGATCCGCCTGATAGGAAAAGTCATTTGCATCAATTTGTATTACATTTCCCGTAATCTCTTCTTTTCGTGCAGACTCAATATAATTTTTGAAATTATCAAAAATGTCAAGTGCAGCGCTCAGATGAACCGGATGCCTGTTTTCATTATACATACGATTTAAATATCTTTTATGTAAAATATCAATGTCTCCGCGAAGCATAAGCACCAAAACTTCATAATCATTTGCAGCAGCCGCCTTATATAGTCTCTCTAAATCTGCTTTACTAAAATTAGATTCAAGAATAAGATCTTTATTTAACTTAGTAAATTCCGAAAAGATAAGCAGCATTAACTCCATTGTCACTGCGGAAAGCTTTAAATTTTCCTCTCTGTTTGAAAATCCGATGGTATCTCCCAGCACTTCCTTAATTGAGTCCTTCTTAAATACATTTACGTCATATCTTTTAGAAAGAATATCTGAAAAAGCAGATTTTCCGGTGGCCAGGTCCCCCATGATCAATAATAATTTCTTCATATAATTTTGTCCTTCTAACCCTTTTCAACTGTACGTTATGCAAATTTTTAATGGAATAAAACAACTTTCATATTTTCCCATTACTTATTTTTGAAAAAAATCATGGGAATTACAATAAACATTACAAAGTTACTATACTCCCTCTTTCCCAAAATCTCAACCATGAATCGCACTGCATGATTATACATCTTTTATGCATAATATGCAATAACTTTTTGCTTTTTATGCATAAAGCCAAAAATACTTTATTTATTTATGCAAAACAAGGTATTGCATTTTGGGTCAATCTGTTGTATATTGTCAGAAGAAAAACAATATGGAGGCATTTAATTATGAAAGAAAAAGTCATTTTAGCGTACTCAGGCGGACTTGACACTACTGCTATCATCCCCTGGCTGAAAGAAAACTTTGATTATGAAGTTGTCTGTGTCTGCATCGACTGCGGACAGGGAGAAGAACTGGATGGCCTTGAAGAAAGAGCAAAATTCTGCGGCGCTGAAAAATTATACATACTGGATGTAACAGATGAGTTCTGTGACGAATATGTGGTTCCCTGCGTGCAGGCACATGCTGTATATGAGAACAAGTATCTTCTGGGTACTTCCATGGCAAGGCCTCTTATCGCAAAGAAGCTGGTTGAGATTGCCCGCAAGGAAAACGCAACTGCTATCTGCCATGGCGCAACCGGAAAGGGAAATGACCAGATTCGTTTTGAACTGGGTATCAAAGCCCTTGCTCCTGATTTAAAGATCATTGCTGCATGGAGAAATGACAAGTGGACACTGGATTCCCGCGAGTCTGAAATTGAATACTGCAAGGCTCATGGCATTGATCTTCCTTTCTCCGCTGATTCAAGCTATAGCCGCGACCGCAACCTATGGCATATCAGCCATGAAGGGCTTGAGCTGGAAGATCCTGCAAACGAACCTAACTACGAACATCTTCTTGTTCTTGGAACCACTCCCGAAAAGGCTCCTGAGGAAGGCGAATATGTTACCATGACCTTTGAAAAGGGTGTTCCTACTTCCGTAAATGGAAAGAAGATGAAGGTTTCCGATATTATCCGTGAACTGAACAGATTAGGCGGCAAACACGGTATCGGTATTGTTGATATTGTTGAAAACCGTGTAGTAGGCATGAAGTCCAGAGGCGTCTATGAGACCCCCGGCGGAACGATTCTCTACGAAGCGCACCAACAGCTTGAGGAATTGATCCTTGACCGCGACACTTATGCTGCCAAGATGGATATGGGCAACAAACTGGCCCAGATCGTATATGAAGGCAAATGGTTTTCACCGCTTCGTGAAGCAGTTCAGGCTTTCATTGAGTCTACACAGAAGTATGTAACCGGTGAAGTTAAATTCAAGCTTTACAAGGGCAACATTATAAAAGCCGGCACTACTTCTCCTTATTCCTTATATAACGAAAGTATTGCCTCCTTCACAACCGGAGATCTGTACGACCATCACGACGCGGAAGGCTTTATCAATCTGTTCGGCCTTTCCACCAAGGTTCGCGCCATGAAGATGCAGGAGCGCGGCGAACTTAAATAACAACCACAATCTTTCACTATGGAGGCTGATTACACTTATGAATGTGATCACGTTATTATCATCTTATTTCATAGCGATGAATTGTATAGGGTTTGCCCTGATGGGCATTGATAAATACAAAGCGAAAAAAAGGGCCTTCCGTATTCCGGAAGCAACCCTTTTTATCGTTGCTGTTATTGGCGGAAGCATAGGTTCCATAGCAGGAATGTATGCTTTTCGCCATAAAACAAGGCACCGCTCTTTCGTGTACGGGATGCCTTTTATTCTGATAATTCAAATAGTGCTTATTTTAGCCCTGCTGAATGCACCTGTTGAAATATCTGTACTCTAAAACAAGTAGGAGGATTGGGAATGCATATTGCGGTTTGTGATGACAATGTAGCTGACAGAAAACAAATGGAACGCCTTCTTGGCCGGGAATCTGAAAAACGAAAAGCAGATACCGGTGTTTTCTACACGGATTCCTATGGCGACAGCGCCGCTCTTATGCGAAATCCCATGTCCTATGATCTGTTCTTCTTAGATGTTGTTTCAGGGGAAACTGACGGACTTGCCATCGCTCTTAAGCTGCGGGAAAAGGGCGTGACCGCCCCCATTGTTCTTTGTTCCTCCCAGATCGACTATCTTTCTCTCACAGATAAAGCAGCCGATTTCATGCACCTTAACAAACCGATCCTCACAGCAGAACTCAGCGCTGCGCTGGACAAGGCTATCTGCATGCAGCAAAACCGGATTCCTACCATTGAACTGCGCTCAGACAAGGATACCTTATATGTTCAGGAGGACGATATTGTTTACGCGGTTTCCGATGGCATGTATGTTAATGTATTCCTGAAAAACGGAACCAGTTTGCCAATCATTTCAACTATGGAGAATTTCTACTACAGCATTTCCATGTACACCCACATGCTTCTTCTTACAGAAAAATCCATGATCAACATTGCCTATCTTGAAAAGGTTACTCCTTTTAAGGTTATTTTAAAAGAGGGCTCCACAGTCAAATCCTCTCCTTTCGCCCAAAAGTACATTAAAAGCGCCCTGCAAAGATACCTTGCAGAGCAGCCTTAATCTACTTCGGTTATAAAGTGACGATTACCCCGCCATCATTAGCGTACATACTGCTGACGCCTCTGGTATCCATCACTAATACTTCTTTCACGCTGATCTTTGAAAGAATCATTTCCTTTACTTTTTCAGCTCTGTCAATACAGTTGCAATGAGTGATCATCAACCGCTTTTCCTCTGGATGAACGGCTTCACTGGCAACTATCTCAGCCATTTTGGCAAGAGACTTCTTGATTCCAATTGCCTGGCCCAACTGAATGATTTCACCGGCATCTGCTCCCATAACCGGCTTGATGCTCAAAGTGGAAGCTACCAGGGCCTTAACCCCGGTAAGACGCCCGTTTTTACGCAGGGTTTCCAGATTATCAAGTACAAAATAGGTATTCATCTGATCTCTGTATTCAATCAGCTTTTTACAGATTTCCTCAAAGGGCATTCCTGCCTCTGACCATTCTGCCGCTTTATATGCCAGTTGGGTTTCTCCGCAGCTTGCAGAATGGGAATCACATACAAATATGTTTTTTTCTCCATATTCCTCCTGATACATCTGCTTTCCGATTTCCGCGCTGTTATAGCTGCCGCTTAATTTGGAGGATAAGGTAAATACAAACACGTTCTCCGCATCTGTCCGATAAGATTCCTTAAATTTTTCCGGCGAAGGGCAGAAAGATTTCGGACACTTAGGGCAGGCTGCCACCTTCTTAAGAAACTGCTTCTGATCAAAGGTTTCATCATCTATGATCAATTCATCTCCTACCTCCAGTCCCAAAGCCACATTTTCATATCTGGGATCCTTTACATACTCTTCCGGAAATTCACAACAACTGTCTGCCACTATCTTATAACTCATACCAACCTCCAAAACCATATCACGCATTTAAATATAACCATACAATGTGGTTTTCATTACTACTTATAATAACATATCATATTTGCAGTGTAAACCCCTATTTTTTACTCGCAGAGGTAATGATACAGTCAATTTCTGTTAGCCTTGCACCAAAAGCCGAAATATTATATGATAAGTAAGGACTATCATAAAATTACGATAAAAGCGAGGTAACCTAAATGACTACAAACGAAAAGGCATTGATGCTCCATGAAAAATGGAACGGAAAGCTGGAAACCATCTCCAAAACCCCTGTTAAATCCAGAGAAGACTTATCCCTTGCCTATACCCCTGGTGTTGCAGAGCCCTGTAAGGTGATCGCCCAGGATAAAGAGGCCGCCTACAAATACACTATGAAGGCAAACACCGTGGCAGTTGTTTCTGACGGAAGCGCTGTGCTGGGCCTTGGGAACATAGGCCCCTACGCCGCAATGCCTGTTATGGAAGGCAAAGCAGTTCTTTTTAAGGAATTTGGCGGTGTCAACGCAGTTCCCATCTGTCTTGATACTCAGGATACCGAAGAAATCATTAAGGCTGTAACTTATCTTGCCCCCGGCTTTGGCGGTATTAATCTGGAAGATATCAGCGCTCCCCGCTGTTTTGAAATTGAAGAGCGTTTAAAGAAGATTCTGGATATTCCTGTTTTTCATGATGATCAGCATGGAACTGCCATCGTTGTTTTAGCAGGTATCATCAATGCCCTTAAGGTTGTACATAAAAAGAAGGAGGACTGCAAGGTAGTTGTTAACGGTGCCGGAAGCGCCGGCGTTGCCATTACCAAACTGCTTCTCACATATGGTTTTCCTGACATTGTTATGTGTGACAAAGTAGGTATTATATCCAAAAACACGGAAGGTCTTAACTGGATGCAGCAGAAAATGGCGGAGGTTACCAACCTCAATAATGAAACCGGCACTCTCGCTGATGCCCTTAAGGGAGCAGATATTTTTATAGGCGTCTCCGCTCCCGGCATTGTCTCTTCCGAAATGGTAGCTTCCATGAATAAAGATGCCATCCTTTTTGCAATGGCAAATCCTGTCCCTGAAATCATGCCCGATGCAGCCAAAGCAGCCGGAGCTAAAGTTGTGGGAACCGGACGAAGCGATTTCCCCAATCAGGTCAACAACGTAGTTGCCTTCCCCGGCATCTTTAAGGGCGCTCTTGAAGGCCGGGCCGCGCAGATCACGGAAGAGATGAAGCTTGCTGCCGCAAATGCCATTGCTTCCTTAGTACCCGATGACGAATTAAATGAGGATAATATTCTGCCTGAAGCTTTTAATCCCAAGGTTGCCGAGCTTGTTGCCCAGGCAGTAAAATCCCACATAAAATAGTTTGTACAATGAAAACAGATTTAAACCAGACAAAGACGCCTCCTTATGAGAACTGGCACGGAAAGCCTTACTATTCTCTGGATGCTTACTGCAAAAACACTTATGGCGAAAAGCTGTACAAAACTCCATTGAACGCAGGTCTTACCTGCCCAAACAGAGATGGCACCCTTGGAAACAGAGGGTGCATCTTTTGCAGTGCAGGCGGCAGCGGTGATTTTGCTTCTGTTATAAATAAAAATGCATCTCTGTTTGAAAGTGCCTATGCCAAAAGCAGGGAAGCTTTGTCACGCAAAAAAACCGGCCAGCGGTTTATTGCTTACTTCCAGGCCTACACCAACACCTATGGACCCGTTTCTTATCTGGAAAAGATTTACCGTCTTGCTCTTGAGGAACCCACCGTGGCAGGTATTTCCATTGCTACAAGACCGGACTGTCTCCCTTCTCCAATAATGTCTCTTTTAGGTAAGCTAAAAGAAGAATATGCGCCTAAATTTATCTGGCTGGAATTAGGTCTACAAACCATTCATGAAGCCTCCGCTTCCTTTATCAGGCGGGGATACCCCTTATCCTGCTATGAAGAAGCTGTCCGTATGCTTCATGAAGCAGGCTTTCCGGTGGTTACCCACATGATTCTCGGCCTTCCGGGAGAGGACAAAAATGCAATGCTTGCCTCTGTGGATTACTTAAATCACCAGCCTATCTGGGGCATCAAGCTGCAGCTTCTGCATATACTAAAAGGCACTGATCTGGGGGCTTTGTACGAAAGGAACCCTGATGCCTGTGGCTCCTTTCCCACTTTAGAGCTTTATCTGGATACCCTGATCCCAAGCCTTGAACACCTGCGCCCCGATATAGTGGTTCATCGCGTAACCGGCGACGCCCCAGGGCAGCTCCTTCTTTTTCCGGTCTGGAGCGCCAATAAGCGGCTGGTTTTAAACACACTGCACAGGCAAATGAAAGAACAGGGCTCCTTTCAGGGAAAATACTGGAGGGATGCCCCTTAAGCTATCTTTATTTCAGAAAGGAGGGCTTTACCATGCATGACCCTTTAACTCTCTACAAACTGATCGTTCTCTATATGCTTGGGAGGGTTGATTTTCCTCTGACCAAAGCTCAGATTGGGGACTTTATACTGGAAAAAGAGTATACAAATTTTCTCACTCTCCAGCAGGCTATCGGAGAACTGATCGATGCCGGTCTTGTCACTGCCCAGTCGATCCGCAACCGCACTCACTTAAGCATCACGAAGGACGGAAAAGAAACCTTAAACTTCTTTGGAAATCAAATTGGCGGCAGCATCAAGGCTGATATTGACGATTTTTTTAAAGAAAATGAAATTGAACTGAGAAATGAAGTTTCTATCCTGGCAGATTTCTACAAATCCACCTCCGGTGAATATGAAGCACATCTGACAGCAAAAGAGAAAGGAATAAACTTGATTGACATAACTATATCTGTTCCCTCAGAGGAAACGGCAAGTACCATCTGCGATAACTGGCAGCGCAAGAATCAGGACATTTACCAATACCTGATCAGTCAGTTATTTTAAAAAAGCCTTAAACCACAAAATGGAAAACATAAATGGACATCCCAGGGGCGCCTGTTACAGCTTCCTTAAGATGTCCTTTCAAGTTTTCCATTTACAGCCTGTCTATCGCATAATTTCATTCCAACTGGAAATTCCAATCAGATCCTTGGCAAAATCCGTATATTTCTCATGCTCCGACGTATCGATATACTTAAATACATTGTATATCTGTTTCCTGCTGCCTCCGGCACTGTTAAGGCCAAATGCCAGCCCCTGAGCCACCTCTTCAGCAGCATCTGTCTGCCTGTTTAGCAATAATCCGTCAATTTCGTCGTAATAGGCGATTTTGTAATAGGCATAAGCAAAGGCAGCTGCCTGATAGGCTTCTCCGGCTGTGGACGTATATCCCAGCTCACTGATCAAAATGCTTCTCACCTCTCCGCTTTCCGTGAGAAACTGATCCTGTTTCAGATAATTGATCAGAACCTCAATATTTGCCATAGTCATCATGGAGCTGCCTGCATTATGCTCAACATACTTGGAGTTTTTCCAGATTTTAGGCTCGGTAAGCGGTACATTATAAGGATGCTGTGCCACTCCCCAGTCTATATTTCCCTTATCTGAAATATTGCTGTTAAACACATCCAGAATATCTCTTCCATCATAGTTGGTATTATTTTTCAGATTTCTGTCCCACTGCTGATCCAGGGAAATATATACCCTGGCACTGCTGCTCACACTTTTAATTGCTGTATAGAACACCCGAAATGCCCTGGCATATTCCTCCACATAGGTTTCAATATCCGTAAAAGCCATATAATTCCATTCTTTTCGGGCATTGATCTCATTGGCAATGATCCAGTTTGAAATCTTTCCATGGGTATTATCGCTATAGCGGTTTGCAAGAAAAGAACCAATGGCTGCCATGTACTCCACACCGGATTCCTCCGCACCGTTAAACATACAGTAAGGCGCTGTGATTCCGCTTCGTGCCTGAGGATGGGTCAGCTGCGGATAAGCTGACGAGTAATTATTCAAAATAATCGCCGTAGTTGAAATGCCCTTGGCTGTCAGCGTGCTGAATACAAGGTCATACTCTGCTATTACCTGTCCGTTAAAGGTATAGGTTCTCCCATTGTATGTATACTGGATGGAAGGGTATGCCGCGCTGGTGGTTGGCCCTAACAGCCTGGCAACAGGTATATTATATGCTGCCTGTTTGACTCCCAGGTCGTCTAATTCGCTGCCACGAAGCTTATTGGGATCTACCAGAAGACCCTTTTTGGAAGCAGGCTGCTGATATACGGAGGTATATCTGGCAATCGCCTCGGGATTGGTAATATATCTGGGCGTGCTTACCTGCACATATTCTCCATCCTTTTTAATTGCTGTTACAAACTTTTTATACAGCCGGCTGTTTGCTGTATTATAGTTCAGCGATGCTGTAAGCACCGTCTCATTATCCTTGTAATCTCTGGCAATATAGTCGCTGTCTGCCGGTATACCCACATCATAGGTATTCAGCGCAAACAGGTAGTAATACTTGTCGTCACTTTTAGGCACCCCATCCCCTTTGACCGTAACGGAAATCTTTCCTGACGAATCAATGACACATTCTGTTATATCAGCGAAATCTACCGCGTTCTCACTGGTAATTTCATGGGTCTTAGGACGTTTGTTAAAGGAATCCCATACGGCATTTTCCGCGGTAATGATGTGATTAATTACATCACTGCCTATATCTGTTTCCGGCTCCTTTTCAGGAAGAGTCTCCTCAGTTGTCTCAGGGATTGCCTCACTGGGCGTTATCTCTTCTTTTTCTCTATTCAGCACAAAAAATAAACTTACAGCTATCACTGCAAATAAGAGCCCTGCTGCCAGCACAATGCTTAACTTTGCTCCGGGCCTTTTCCTGTTTGCCGCATTTGCTTTTCTCTTTATCCTTTTCTTTTTCTTTCTTTTTATATTTTTTACAGATTTGTTTTCATCCGGTTTCTTTTTATTTCCGGTTTCCAGGCTCATACTTCCTTATTTCCTTCTGATTTTTTAATCCGCTTCATATGCTCTTTCACTTTTATTTCATATCCATTGCCCGAAGGATGATAAAATTCCTTTCCGTTTAATTCATAGGGCAGGTATTGTTGGTTTACATAATTATTCGGATAGTCATGAGCATACTTATATCCTGTGCCATGTCCCAGCCTGGCTGCTCCCTTATAGTGGGCATCCTGTAAATGGGTGGGAATTGGCAAATTTCCTGTTTCTTCCACTGTTCTCATGGCCTCCCCTATTGCTTTTACGCAGGCATTGCTCTTAGGTGCGCAGGCCACATACATAGCTGCCTCAGAGAGAATAATCTGGGCCTCCGGCATCCCTACACGCTCTGCCGCCAGTGATGCATTGACCGCTACAGCAAGCGCCACAGGATCTGCAATTCCCACGTCCTCTGCCGCACAGATCATGATTCTTCTTGCGATAAAAGTAACGCTTTCTCCTGCATACAGCATTCTTGCAAGATAATAGACTGCCGCATCCGGGTCGGACCCCCTCATACTCTTAATAAAAGCAGAAATGGTATCGTAATGGTTATCCCCTGTTTTGTCATAGCGCACTGCCCGTTTCTGGATGCATTCCTGGGCTACCTCCAGAGTAATATGTATCTTGCCGTCTTCGCTTCTTTCGGTAGTCATAATACCAAGTTCAATGGCATTTAACGCATGGCGGGCATCTCCTCCTGCTATATCAGCTAAAAATTCCATGGCTTCCTCATCTATTACCGCGTCATAGGAGCCCATGCCTTTTTGGGTATCATAAACAGCTCTGTGCAGCAGTTCTTTAATATCTCCCCTGCTTAAGGGTTTTAATTCAAAAATAACGGACCTGGAAATCAGCGCGCTGTTTACCTCAAAATATGGATTTTCCGTTGTTGCTCCAATGAGAACAATGGTACCGTCCTCCACAAAGGGAAGCAGATAATCCTGCTGCCCCTTGTTGAACCTGTGGATCTCATCTACAAATAGGATGGTCTTGCGCTGGTACATGCCAAGAGTCTCCTTCGCCTTCTCTACCACCGCCTCCATGTCCTTCTTCCCCGCCACCGTGGCGTTGATCTGGGTAAACTCCGCGCTGGTGGTGTTGGCGATCACCCGGGCAAGGGTGGTCTTTCCGGTGCCCGGCGGGCCATAGAAAATGACGGAGCTTAGCTTGTCCGCCTTGATGGCCCGGTACAGTAATTTATCCTTTCCTATAATATGCTGCTGCCCCACCATCTCCTCCAGGGTGGCAGGCCGCAGCCGGGACGCCAGGGGCGCCTCCCGCTCCTGACTCTTTTCTCTGGCATATTC
>USJG01000033.1 GCA_900554925.1 uncultured Lachnospiraceae bacterium | reverse complement strand
CTGCCGCTTTCAAAACAGCTTCCCTTACCTCCGGGTCAAGTCCTTCTCCAAAGTAATCTCTGGGAATACCAATCCTCATTCCCTTTACATCCTCAATAAGGGCGGAGGTAAAGTCCGTATCATCACGCTCTACGGAAGTGGAATCCTTAGGATCATGGGAAGCAATGATCTCCATAATGGTTGCGCAGTCTGTCACATCCTTGCAAAGAGGGCCGATCTGGTCTAAGGAAGAACCATAGGCCACCAGTCCATAACGGGACACCGTGCCATAGGTAGGCTTTAATCCCACCACACCGCAAAAAGATGCCGGCTGACGGATAGAACCGCCTGTGTCCGACCCCAGTGCATAAAAACATTCCCTGGCTGCCACCGCTGCTGCACTTCCTCCTGAGGAACCTCCCGGCACATGCTCCGTGTTCCATGGATTTTTGGTCACCCCAAAAGCAGAGGTTTCTGTGGTAGAGCCCATGGCAAACTCATCCATATTGGTCTTGCCTAAAATTACCGCTCCTGCTTTTTGAAGATTTAACACCGCCCCTGAGGAATAGGTAGGAATAAAATTCCCTAAAATCTTAGAGGAACAGGTGGTAAGTACCCCCTCGGTGCACATATTGTCCTTAATGGCAACAGGTACCCCTGCAAGGGGGCCATTTAACTGTCCTGCATCAATTTTCTTCTGCACTTCCTCCGCCTGTTTCAGGGCGCCTTCTTTATCTACCGTTACATAGCAGTTATATTTATCCTCATTTGCCTCAATCTGCTTAAGAACAGCTTCGGTAGCTTCCAAAACTGTCACTTCTTTATTTTTAATGGCTGCCGCCAGTTCTACGGCAGTTAAATCAAGTATACTCATCTGCCGCCCTCCTATTCAAATGTACGGGGCACTACGAACATGCCCTCTTTTTCGCCGGGTGCATTCTTTAAAATGTCCTCCCGCACATTGCCATTCGTCACAACATCCTCCCGAAATACATTCTTAACCGGAAACACATGGGACATGGGCTCAACGCCTGTAGTGTCCAGTTCTCCCAGCTTGTCAATGTAATCCAGCATGCTTCCCATATCCTTCTTGGCCTGCTCCTTCTCCTCATGGGAAAGCTCCAGCTTGGCAAGGATTCCTACATATTCAATGGTTTCATCAGAAATGATATTAGCCATCTTACTTTTCCTTTCTGTCAATATCAGGTCTAAAAACTTCGCTACCAATAATTTACTACTTTTATCGCCCGGTGTCTACTATTTTCCTGTTTGCCTGTTTGTGTCCTCTTTTTGTCTTTTTTTGTGCAAAGTGCCTATTCCTATTGCCATTTTTTCCCTTCATTGCTATGCTCCAATTAGAAAAATCAAACAGGAAAGGTACGGATGAAAATGAAAGTTATTAAAACGAAAGATTATGAACAAATGAGCCGGGTAGCCGCAAATATTCTTTCCGCCCAGGTAATTATGAAGCCTAAATGTGTTTTGGGACTTGCCACCGGTTCCACTCCGATCGGTACTTACGATCAGCTGATCAAATGGTATGAAAAAGGAGATATTGATTTTAGTGAAGTTACCACTATCAATCTGGATGAATACAAGGGACTTTCTCCTGAAAATGACCAGAGTTACCGTTACTTTATGAATACCCATCTTTTTGATCATATAAACATTGATAAGAACAAAACTTACGTCCCCAACGGACTGGAGCCCGACTCCGAGAAAGCGTGCTCTCAGTATAATCAGATCATTCAGAAGTATGGCGGTATTGATCTGCAGCTCCTTGGCCTTGGCAATAACGGTCATATCGGTTTCAACGAACCGGGCAGCGCATTTGAAAAGGAAACTCACTGCGTTTCCCTTACCCAAAGCACCATAGACGCCAACGCCAGATTTTTCTCATCTATGGATGAGGTGCCAAGAGAAGCTTATACTATGGGAATCAAAACCATCATGCAGGCGAAAAAGATCGTAGTTGTTGTCAGCGGTCTTCAAAAAGCCTCCATCGTTAAAAAATCATTCTTCGGCCCCATCACCCCCGAAGTGCCTGCTTCCGTGCTTCAGCTTCATAATGACGTTACTCTTGTTGGGGATGAGGAAGCATTATCTGCGTTGTAATTCCCTGTTATATAAAGAAAGGCGGGAGCCCGAAGGTTCCCGCCTTTGCTGCTGCACTTTATATTCTGCCATATCCTTTCAGTTTTTCTTTACTTTACAAGAGATAACGCCGCTTCATCCGCCACGATGGTAACATCATTGTGAAGCTGCAGTACAGAAGCCTGAACCTTGGGTGTGATCGGTCCAAAGAATGCTTCCTTTACAATGGCTGCCTTGTCCTGGCCGCTTACTACCACCAGAATCTTTTTCGCCTGCATGATCGTCTTAATTCCCATGGTGTATGCCTGTCTTGGCACATCATCCATGGAGGCAAAAAATCTCTGATTTGCTTTCATAGTGGATTCTGTCAGATTCACACAGTGTGTTTCAGCTTCAAAGGCCATTCCCGGCTCATTAAAGCCAATATGACCGTTATGCCCCAGACCAAGAAGCTGTAAATCCACACCGCCAACCTCTGCTATGATCTTATTATAATCAGCACATGCCTTATCGCTGTCCGGTTCCATGCCATCCGGCAGGAAAGTACGATCCGGGTTAATATTTACCTTACTGAACAGATTGTCCTTCATAAAATAATAGTAGCTCTGGTCGTTATCTTTGGTAAGCCCCTTATATTCGTCTAAGTTTACTGTGGTCACTTCTGAAAAATCCAGATCACCTTTCCGATACCATTCTACAAGCTGTGCATAGGTTCCAATGGGGGTGGAGCCTGTGGCAAGCCCTAATACACAGTTTGGCTTCATAATAACCTGGGCCGAAATAATATTGGCTGCCTTTCTGCTCATATCATTATAATCTTTTGCTTTTATTATTTTCATCTTCCATCACTCCTTTATTTTTCTTCCTGATTTTACATTATTCTTCCATATTGATTTTAAATACTGATAAAGCCTTTTCCAGCTCCCTCATTTTTTCCTTAAGCTCTATGCTTGCCTGCTTTAAGGAAGCCACTACTTTCATCTGACTCTGGGAAATATTGAAAACATTGCTGGAGGCCACCGATGTTTCCTCCGATACTGCCGAAATACTGAGCACAGCTTCCAAAGTATCCTTTCTCTTTGTATCTATGCTTCCAATATCTTCAGAAATCTGCTTAATTCCAGTAAGCATCTGTTCCGTACATTCCGAAATGCTCCTGAAATCCTCTTTCGTATGGTTTACCAGCTGTGCCTGTTGTGCTACGATCTCCTCCGCCTTCACTGCCGTGGAAACCGTTTCTTTGGTCTGGCCTATGATTTCTTCCACCACTTTGTTGATTTCATTTGCGGCCTGCTGGGATCCATCGGCAAGCTTGCGGATGGCTTCTGCAACAACTGCAAATCCCTTTCCCGCTTCCCCGGCTCTTGCGGCTTCTATGGAGGCATTCAGGGAAAGCAGATTTGTCTCTTCGGCAATGTCATTGATGGTTTCAACAAAGCTGCCAATTACCAGAGACTTTTTCTCCAATAATCGAATGTCTTCTTTTACCCGGTCAGTAACCTCTATGGTTGCTTTGGTCTTTCCTGACAGGGCATCCATGGTTTCAATACTTTTGGCAACAATTTCTTTGGTGGTCTCAGAATTGGCAGCAGTCTGATCAATGTTGTCGCCGATTTCTTCAATCTTACTGGAAAGAGAGTCCATCTGGGCAAGACAGCCCTGAGCGTCCTGGGCCTGCTGGGATACGCCTGAATCAATCTCTGCCAGCGTCATCTTAATATCCTGTGAAGATTCTTCAATCTCCCTGGAGACCTCCTCTACTCCTTCTGTGGCGTCGGCAACCAGCATGGCGATTCCCTCTACCTGTGAAATCAGTTCCCTTGTATTGGTGATCACATTCATAATATGCTGTGACAATACGCTGAACTCACTTTTGCCCTTTGTCTTAAGCTGAACAGTCAGATCCCCCTCTGCTGCTTTCTTCAGACGCTTAATGATGCTTGCCATGCTTGCGCTTATATTAATGGAAATCAATATCCCTATTACCGCTGCTGCAATGCAGGCAATGATCAGCAGGATTACCGTAATCTGCTTAATGGATTCAGCACTCCTTGTCACATGGCTTATAGGCACCAGATAACCGATTACAACTCCCGTCTTATCACTTTTGGCAAAAGTGAAAAAATATTCTCTCCCATCATAGGTAACATACTCTGTTCCCGCTAATTCCTCTTTTGCCAGACACTCTTTAAAAAATTCCTGTTCTGAGAAGCTAAACTCGCTGGTGCTTTCCCCATCCTTTATTACTGCTTCATTGCCGTCCGCAGTGATAAATCCTAAAATAGAGCCGTCTGAAGTATCTATTTTTTTCAGACTTTCCTCTACAGCCTCTCTGCTGATGTCCACCACGATAACTGCCGACTTATTGGGAAATGCGCTCATATAAGATATAATATAATTATCAGAAGCATATCCTGTCAGCGCATCCATTTCCGGGTGCTTTCCAACCCAGCTTGTAGTGATTCCAAGCCATTCTGCAACATTTTTCTCACCTATGATCCGCTGGCCCTCCTCTGTCCCTGCCCATTCACCATAATACCCTGCCGGGCTCTGGTTGGTGGACTGAAGCGTACTCATTACCTGATTGTCCTTTGTAGGTATAATATAAATGGCTCCAATCAGGGAATTTGACGCCTGCTTTACATTGATGCTTGATAAGGTTTTCCTGTTGATCGCGGAGGTTTTGGAGGCGTCGTTTTTATAGGTGCCTCCCACCAGACTTTGCAGCTCAGAATCCAGCTTCATCTGTAACATATCTGAATTGATCATGGACATTCCAAAATCCAGATACTGTATCTGTGATTCAATGGAAGTGCTTGCTGTCTGTTCAAAATTAGAAACCATCCCTTCTTCCGCTTTCTTATAAGAAATGATGCCCACCAATATAACAAACAATATGGGTACGATGAAGCCTACCAGAAGCTGAACTTTCAGATTCAGATTTGTCTGGAAATCCACCTTTTTCTTTTTTCTTTGATGCCTTTTCCCAGATGTCGGATCATTCTTTAAATCATCACGATTTTTCTTTTTCATAATGTAACCTCCCTCATCCATCAAAGAAAGAAATTAATATAATTTTTCCACTACTGCCTTTGACGTTTTCTTATTATTTTCTCTGGAAACTGCAAGATTTCTTCTGTAATATTCATGGAACAGAACATCGATGATATATAGCTGACTCATCTTGGCACTCATAGATCCCCCCTCCAGCGGACCTTCATTAGCGCCGCAGGTTAAGGTAACATCCGTATAATTGGTAAGGGGCGATTTTAAGAACCGTGTGATCCCTACGATCTTGGCACCTGCCTGCTTTGCAATTTCAGCTACGTAAATATTATCCTTGGTGGAACCGGAGTAAGATATAATAAATATCAGATCTTCACTGGTTGCCATGGAAGCTGACATCGCCTGCATATGGGGATCCTCTATGCAGTTTACACTGTTAATGATCCTTAAAAATTTGTTGCGCGCCTCCTGGGCCGTCAAAAGGCTGTCCCCTATGCCAAAGAAATAAATATTTCTGGCATTTTCCATCATGCCGACAGTTTTTTCAACTGCTTTCTCATCCAACAACATTCTTGTTTCTTTCAGTGCATTTATATGGGTATCCAAAACACAATCCATCATATTAGAAAGGGTATCCGATTTTTCATATTTTTCATTCTCTTCCTTTTCCTCTGTTTCATCAGGCGCAATGCTTAAGGAGAGTTTCATTTTAAATTCCTGATAGCCTTTCATTCCAATGGTTCTGCAGAACCGGTGCACACTGGCATCTGCCACGTTGCAGGCGTCCGCCAGATCTGTAATCGACATAAATAAAACCTGATTCACATTCTCCATTACAAAATCGGCAATTTTCTTTTCTGTTTTCGTAAATTGGTTATACGAAAGCTGTATATCTAGCAATAAACTGGATGATGTCATTTCATTTCTTCCTCCTGAGCGATACCCATTTCTTAAGTCCTGCCGAAAAAGACATGGACGCATCCATGTCTTTTTCTATACCAGATTAGCAATATTTCTTAATAGCTTCCGCTATCATATCTGCACATTCTTTTGCAACTTTCTTATCTGCCTCTATCAGTTCCGCAAGAGGTAAACGAACACTGCCCACATCTGGTCCCCCCTGAAGACGGATGATTTCCTTTATCACTGCATACATATTCCCATGGCCAGAACACATCTTGTAGATAATTCTGCAAATATCGTTCTGAAGTTCTCTCGCTTTTTCAACTTCGCCCTGGTAAAATAATTCCCTTGCCTTAAGATACAGCTCCGGCATGGCTGCATAAGTGCCGCCAATGCCTCCCACAGCGCCGGCTGCCAGGCCTGAAACGAACTGCTCATCAGGACCGTTAAAGACAATCACTCCCTCATCATGGAACATCTGAATATCCTGTACCGGCATGGAGGAATTTTTCACTCCGATAACCCTGGGGTTCTTTTTCATCTCGCGCAGCAATGGTAAGGTAAGAGATACCCCTGCCAGCTGAGGAATATTATAAATAATAAAATCTGTATTCGGTGCCGCCTTGGAAATATCATTCCAATATTTTGCAATGGCGTGTTCCGGCAGGTGGAAATAAATTGGCGGAATAGATGCGATAGCATCTACACCAAGGCTTTCCGCATGGGCTGCCAGTTCCATACTGTCTGCTGTATTATTGCAGGCAACATGGGCGATCACTGTCACCTTTCCTTTTGCCCGCTCCATAACATTTTCCAGTGTAAGCTTCCTCTCCGCCACACTCTGATAAATACATTCTCCTGAGGAACCTCCCACATAGAGCCCTGTAACCCCTTTGTCGATCAGGTAATCGGTAAGCGCTCTGACTCTTTCGGGAGAAACCTTTCCTTCTTCATCATAGCAGGCATAAAATGCCGGAATAACACCCTGATATTTTTTAATATCCATAGCAACCATCTTCCTTTCTATCATTCATATGCTCACAGTTTATCAGCCTTTTACAGCGCCCATTGTAATACCCTGTGTGAAATACTTCTGGAACATAAGGAATATTGCAATAATCGGAATAGCGCCAAGGGCCGCACCTGCCATGATAAGGCCGAAGTCATTGGACATTTCCGCCTGCAGCTTGGCAATACCAAGGGAAATGGTAAGTGTGTTGCTTGAGTTCAACATGATCAACTGTAAGAAGTAATCGTTCCATGTACTGATAAATGTAAAAATTGCCAGTGCTCCAATACCCGGCTTTACAATGGGTAAGACGATCGTGGTAAATGTCTGGACTTCGCCGGCACCGTCAATTCTTACCGCCTCCAGCATTTCCGTTGGAATCGTCTCTGAGAACTGCTTCATAAGGAAAATACCAAAGGGCCAGCCTACTGTCGGAAGAATTACCGCCCACATATTATCGTGAAGGCCTAAGAAGGACATTTCCTTTAACAGAGGAATCAGGACAACCTGTTTGGGAAGCGCCATAGCGCACACCAAAAGGCTGAACAGTGTTGCCCGTCCCACAAATCTTTTCTTAGCCAGCGCGTATCCTGCCATTGCCGCAGTAATACAGGTAAGAGCCATGGCCATAACCGCTATAAACACGCTGTTAAACAGCCAGCGAAGCGCCGGTTTATCAAAAAGTCTTATATAGTTATCTACAGTTGGATTCTTGGGGAACCATTCCGGATTTGCCGCATTGATCGCAGCCGCGTCCTTAAAGGAACCTGTGACGATCCAGTATACCGGGAAGATAAATAAGATAGCCAGAATAACCATGATAACCATAACTAATATATCATAACCTGTTTTACGTTTTACTCCACTATTCATTATTCATCACCTCCCTAATCTACACTGCCGGACTTCGTTACCTTAAACTGCAACGCGGAGAACAGGGCGATAATAGCCGCAAGGAAGATTCCCATTGCATTTCCGTATCCGTAACGGTTCAGCTTAAATGCTTCATAATATATGTAATACATGATGGTATCTGTCGAATGATTCGGTCCGCCCGAAGTCAGCAGCTGGATCAATGCATAACACTGGAATGAGTTAATGGTTGTAATAACCAGAACATACAGTGTGGTAGGCATAATGGAGGGCCACTTAATTTTCCAGAAAGTCTGTAAATTCGTAGCGCCATCTACTTCTGCTGCCTCAACAAGAGAAACATCAACATTTCCCAATGCTGCCACATAAAGAACGATCGGCTGTCCAATAGAAGTAGTAAACAGAATAATGATAATACACCAGATAGCTGTCTTCTCATCTCCCAGCCAGCTGATATTCTGATCGATCACTCCTGTGCCAGTAAGTACATAGTTGAACAGGCCGGTATATTTATTAAACATCCATTTCCATACTACCGCTACCGCAACAGTACCTGTTACAACAGGCAGATAAAATACGCAGCGGAAGAAGGATCTGGTAACTGCCTTCATCTTATAAATAGAGGAACCTACCCACAGGGAAAATACAGTTACTGCGGGAACCGCCACAACAACAATAAGAACGGTGTTCCAAAATGCTCTTAAGAAGATCTTATCCTGAAACATTTCTATATAGTTTCCTAATCCCACAAACTTAAAATCATTCATTGTGTAATTAAAGAAACTGGTAAACAAACACATAAACATAGGAACGATAACAAATCCTACGAAGAAAATTAAACTGGGCAGAAGAAAAAGATACGCAGACCTGGTTTCACGTCTGACCAATACCTTGCTTCGTGCGGTAACATTATTTTTGCTCATATATCAACGTTCCTTCCTTACTAATCTGGTTAAAAAGGGCACCCACCCCCTGGCAGGTGCCCAACGTTTCTCTGGTATTTTTCTAAATCAATCAGCCTGCGGAAGCTGCGCTTGTAGCCTCGTTACATGTTGCTACATAAGCATCTGCTGCTGTCTTAACATCTTCGCCGCCGAAAATCTGCTGAAGCATATTCCACCATGCGGTTCTCTGCTCAGCCCAGCCAAGTGTTACATTGTAGTAATCGCCTAACCACTGCTGGAAGCTTGCATAGGTTGCCATACGCTCTTCATCTTCTGTGCCTGCATAGATGTTGCCATAAGAAGAACGTACCGGGAAGAATCCTGTCTGTGCTACGCTTGTAGGTCCCTGCTCTGCATCATCACAGATAAATTCGATGAAAAGCTTAGATGCTGCGATCTTGTCTGCGTCACCGTTGTCAAAGATACCGAATCCCCAGATACCACCGCAAAGCTCAGGTGTTCCGTCCTCTGAAGGGAATGCTACTGCATAAGGTGTAAAGGAAACTGAAGATGCGTAAGATGCTTCATTTGCTGCGTTCCATGCGAAAGTCATGGCAATTGTTCCATTTGCAAACAGCTGGAGTTCATCAGAAGCAACTGCACCTGCATCGTAGCTTAACAGACCTGCGTCTGCCCAGTCTACTAACTGCTGAAGGCCTTTAACGCCTGCTTCGCTGTTCATGGTCCACTCTGTATGAGAGTCATTTGTAAAGGATGCGTTGTAAAGGTTCATTGCCAGAGCACGTGTACCCTGGTCACCACCCTGACCGCCGCAGTAAACGATTGCTGTTGTCTCAACACCGTAATCCTTAAGGGCCTGGAGAGCTTTTCCAAAGTTCTCTGTTGTCCATGTACGGTCTTCATTTATGTACTGCATAGCGTCTGCTGCTTCGAACAGTTCCTTGTTGATACCCATGGTATGAGTTGTCATACAAAGAGGATATTCATAGAATACACCGTCCTCTGACTGGCAAGCTGCCACTACTGCTTCACTTGTTGCGGAAATGTCTGCCATTGCTTCCTCATCCCAAAGGTCAGCCAGGTCAACCATCTTGCCCTTAGCGCCCCAGTTGCTTACCAGACGTTCCGGTCCTTCCATGATAACATCAGGTGTTGTGCCAGCTTCAATGGCTGCTGTTACCTGATCATCACCTGAAGTGTAATCCAGATATTCTACAGATACATGAATGTCAGGATATTTCTCATTAAATGCTGAAATAAAGCCATCTACTGTTGCAGAATCGCCAAACTTGCCGATAGGGTAAGTCCATAAGGTAATATCTGCTGCAACTGCTGCGTCAGCAACCTCCTCGCCTGTCTCTTCTGCAGGAGCTTCTTCTTCTGTGGAAGTTTCTTCGGAAGTTGTCTCTTCTGCTTCTGTTTCCGGAGCAGGTGTTTCTTCTGAAGATCCACACGCCGCTAATGAAAATGTCATAACTCCGGCTAATAGTAATGCTACAAACCTTTTCATTTCTTTTCCTCCTTAACTTGTTGAAAATTATTAATTATTGCAACCTTGCGGTTTGCCATTTGTCTAAATTGTACAGTGCCCATATTTATTTGTCAATAGATTTATGGAAATATTTTTCCGAAATATTTTTTCAAATATTATTTTTTTCATTTTTTAATGACAGAGACTTTTTGCCATGCTATAATTAACCTGAGAAAATTAAATTCAAAAGCATTGTATATTATTGAGGAAAGGAACTGATTATCGATGAAGAAAAATTTTGAAGAAATTTTATCCGACACTCGCAGCTCCATAATCGTTTCCTGTCAGGCATTGCCAGGGGAGCCATTATATTGCGAAGAAATGTCGATTATGCCTTTTATGGCAAAAGCGGCACAGATGGCCGGAGCCAAATGTATACGAACCAGCAGCGTGCGCGATGTGGTTGAAATCAAAAAAGCCACAGGACTTCCTGTGATCGGCCTGATCAAACGCTCCTATGAAGGATATGACTCTTATATTACTCCCACCATGAGGGAGATTGATGAACTGGTGGCAGCAGATTCTGACATCATCGCGCTGGACTGCACGCTTCGCACCAGAGGCGACGGCACCACGATCAATGAATTTCTGGCCAGTATTCGTGAAAAGTATCCTGATATTATTCTGATGGCAGATGTTTCTACCTATGAGGAAGGGATCAATGCCTGGAAGTGCGGCGTAAATATGGTAGGTACTACTATGAGCGGCTACACCCCCTACTCTCCTAAGGTTGACGGGCCTGATTATGAACTGGCCTCCCGCCTTGTAAAAGATATTCCCATTCCCGTTATCGCAGAGGGAAAGATCCATTACCCTGAGGAAGCCAGGAAAATGCTGGCATTAGGAGTTCACGCCATAGTAGTAGGCGGCGCCATCACAAGACCTCTTGAAATCGCCCAGCGTTTTTATAACGGAATCAAATAATAAAGGAGATATCCTATGATTTACGATAAACTCACCAATATCGCCCTTTATAAAGGGACAAACCGAAATCTGGATATTGCCATCGACTATATCCTTACCCATGATCTTTCAAATCTGCCTTTGGGAAAAACCTCTCTTAAGGGGGATGAAGTTTATATCAACGTAATGGAAGCGATTGCCGGAGCGCTGGAAACCAGAAGCTATGAAATCCACAAGGAATATATGGATATCCAGATCGATCTGTCAGGCATTGAAATCATTCAGATCGGTGATGGCTCACAGATGACCGTTAAAGATTACAATTCCCAGACTGATTTCGGGGTAGCAGAATGTGATGATCTGACCTCCTGTACCATGGGCCCCGGAAACTTTATCGTCTGTATGGCGGGGGAACCTCATAAGCCAGGCATTGCCGCCTCCGAAGAAACTGCCCTGAAAAAATGCGTATTTAAAGTACATAAATAGGAGGTTCTTATGAAAATTCTTGTATTTGATATAGGCGGCACTTCCATCAAGCACAGCGTATGTACGGAAAATGAGCTTGGCGAAGTGCACGAAACTCCTACTAATGCCAGGCTGGGCGGCCGGCATATTATGAATACCATTATCGACCTTATAAAGGAAGAATCCGGCTACGACGCTATCGGTATCAGCACTGCGGGTCAGGTAAACTCCAGGGAAGGCTCCATTATTTATGCAAACAGCAACATTCCTGATTATACCGGAATCCAGATACGCAGCGAACTTGAAGCTCTTTTTCACGTGCCTGTCACTGTTGAAAATGATGTGAATTCCGCCGCCATGGGAGAAGCCATTTACGGCGCGGGCAAAGATTATGATGATTTTCTCTGCCTTACCTACGGCACCGGCGTTGGCGGCGCGATCGTCAGCCATAAGGAAATTTACCATGGCTCCAGCTTCTCTGCGGGAGAATTTGGCGGCATCATAACCCACGGATCGGAAAGAAAGGATAGCAGCGACTACTTTGCGGGATGTTATGAGCGTTATGCTTCCACCACCGCTTTAGTAAAAATGGCTGCGTCCTATCAGCCCTCTCTTACCAGCGGGCGAAAAATTTTTGAAAATCTGGAAGACCCCCAGGTACTGGCTATTCTGGATCTATGGATAGATGAAATTAATTTGGGCCTTACCACCCTGACCCATATTTTCAATCCCTCCTGTATTATCCTTGGAGGCGGGATCATGGTTCAGCCTTATATCCTCAATAAATTAAATGAGAAATTTTATAAAAGCATCATGCCCAGCTTTGCCCATGTAAAAATAAAAACAGCGGCCCTTGGCAACTGCGCCGGACTTCTGGGCGCTAATTACCTTGCCAAACAGCATGCAAAGGACTTTCGCTGAAACTAAAGAGGGGTGTGGCCTGATCATCTGATTTGATGACCAGGCCACACCCCCTTTATCGTTTTCATTTAAAATTCTGTTCCACTTATGATTTCTACAAATGGTTTCTGTATTCATTTGCGGAGATTCCCACCACTTTTTTAAATACTCTTGAAAAATGTGCCATGTCCAGAAAACCTACTTCATCTGCAATATCGCCGATGCGCAGCGAAGGGTCTTTTAACAGTTCCTTGGCTTTGTTGATCCGGATACCATTTAATATTTCCGAAAAATTCTGTCCCAGATAACGATTCATCAGTTTGCTTAAATGCCATTGGCTCACATAAACCTGATCGGCCACATCTGACAGCTTTAATTTTTCCCTGTAATGCTCTTCTATGTAGGCCACTGCGTTATTAACAATAAAGCTGCTGGCCGCACTATCCAAAACCGCTTCCTCCGCAAGCTCCCTGGCATTTTCCAAAGGCTCTGGCATCTCCTGCTTTGATGGATGATCTGAACTGTCTTTCTCCGGGTCAGCTTCCATCTGGCCGCTCCCCTGCCTTTCCAGCTTACCGGTCATTACACTTAAGGCTTCCATAAGTTCATCCATTTTGGACGGTTTTAAAAGAAATCTTGTAACACCTAAGCTGATTGCCCGCTGGGCGTAATCAAAATCCCTGTAACCCGTCAGGATCGCTATCTGCGTATTGGGAAACTCCGACTTGATTGCCGCGATCATGGTAAGGCCATCCATACATGGCATCTGAATATCTGTAAAAACAATATCCGGCTTTTCCTTTTTGATCAGCGCAAGGCCTTCTTCTCCGCTGAAAGCTGTTCCAATTACCCTGCAATGGGATTTCTCCCAGTTTATGCTTTTGCAAAGGCCCTCTACGATAATAGGCTCATCATCAATAATTGCAACTTTATACATTGCTCCCCCTGTTTAAGTTCTTCACTCTGTGAACATTATATCATATTTAACCTTTAATCGCCCCTGCTGTCATACCCTTGATAATATATTTCTGAAGGAATATATAAACGATCAGCACCGGAACGACCACCAGCGTTACCGCGGCTGCCATCAGTCCATAGTTGGTTCCTTCCTGTGAAGTCAACTGATTTAAAAGCACTGTGATCCCCCACATTTCCTTTGTTCTTAAGAAGAAGGACTGGGTAAACAGATCGTTGTAGCTCCAAAGGAAGGAGAAGATTGCTACCGTTGCAAAGGAAGGCTTGGTAAGGGGTACCACCACTTTAAAGAAAATCTGGAATGCGTTGCAGCCTTCCATATAAGCCGCCTCCTCAAGCTCTAAGGGCAGCCCTTTAATGAATCCCGTAAGCACTACAATTGCAAAGGAAAGATTTCCCGCTATCTGCGGCAGGATAACTGACAGCATTGTTAATCCCCAGCTGCCGGTATTGGCAATGCCCCACTTAAATTCCATGTTAAAAACCGGAATAATGGTTGCAAACACAGGGAACATCATTGCTGCCATAACAAGCGACTGCAAAGTCCCTTTTAGCTTAAAGCTGTAGCGCACCAGGGCAAAGGAAGCCAGACCTGCAAGAACAACAACTATTGCCGCTACGATGGTCGATATAAAGATACTGTTTCTATATCCGCCTAAAATATTCAGATTGCCAAAGGCTTTCCGGTAATTTGCCATGGTAAACAGATCCCCCAAAGGCAGCGAAAAGGAATTTGCCAGAATCTTATCCTTTGCTTTAAAGGAGTTCTGTACGACCCAGATGATTGGATAAATCGTTGTCAGGGACCATGCAATCAGTACCAGGTATATAATGATGGAGGATAAACTTATTTTTTTCTTCTTCATAGTAAATGCCTCCTCCTAATAATCTTTTTCTCTGAAAATCAAATTTACTATCTTAGAAACTACCACGCCAAGTACAACCAACAAAATAGCCAGTGTTGAACCATAGTCCACGTTCTTTGTCTCCATGGTCTGGTAATACATATAAGTACCTGTCAGGAAGGTTGTTTTAAGGGGCATTCCCTTGGGGAACATGGTCCAGGGAAGGTCAAATACCTTAAGTGCACCCGTAACCGCCAGCACCACACAGGTGCAAAGCACATTATGTAAAAGCGGCAGGGAAATATATTTAACTCTCTGGAACCTTGTAGCGCCGTCAATGGCTGCGGACTCATAAAGTTCCTCAGAAATATTATTCAATCCTGTAATCATAATCACAAAGTAAAAACCTACATACTGCCACATAACCGGCAGCATCATCGTAAACAGCGCCAGGCCTTCGCCTTTCCAGTCCGTCAGCGTAGTCTTTCCAAAATGTTCAAGAATCTGGTTAAGCATACCCTTGTCATAAAGGAAAATCAAATTGAACAAAAGGCCTAATGCTGTTGCTGAAATTACGATCGGGAAAAAGTATACGGTACGGAAGAACTTTGCTCCCACCCTGATATTGTCCACCAAAAGTGCCAATACCAAAGCAATTCCCACCTGACCTATAATAGTAACTGCTGTCATGATCAGCGTATTTTTCATAGATGTCCATACAACAGGATCCTGTACCAGTTCAACATAATTTAAATACCAGGGATCATTCCATCCAGCGCCGCCCTGTCCCAATCTCTTTATCTTCTGAAAGCTGTTGATGATATTCATAAAAAAGGGATAATACAGATAAACGATCATAAAAAGGAATGCAGGTAACAGGAAAACGACCAAAGGTTTTTTATTTTTATATATTGTTGCGCCCATAGCGTTACCTCTCTTTATAAATTGGGCCAGAGACCTTTCGTCTCCGGCCCGATATAACTTAATACCTAATTACTGTGCATCGTTGTAAGCTTCGATACCTTCTTGTACTGCATCAATTGCTGATACTCTGCCAGTTACGATTTCAGGCATTCCATCGAATGTAGATACTCTACAATCGCCCTGGAAGATATCCTGTACTGCTCCTGTTAAGGAAGTAACACCAGACATCATAGCCATTGCCTTAACCTGTAAAGGATTGAAAGATGATTCATCAACTGCAGGTGCGTTCTTAAGTGCAGATGCTGTATGCTGTGCGAATACAGGCACGATTTCGTCAGATGTCATATATTCTACAAAGCTTACTGCTGCTGCTCTCTTGTCAGGATCTTCCCATGCCTTGGTTGTGATATAGTAACCCATTGAAAGACCACCGATCAGATCAGTTGCTTTTCTGTCGCCCTGTCCGGGTACATATGTTACATCAAACTTGGCAAGCTTTTCTGTGTCAAGAGTAGATGCATCTTCAGGATCAGACTGGCAAGCGCTTACGATACCGCCAACTTTCCAGGAACCATCAATAAGGAATGCTGCCTTGCCTTCTGTGAACATTGCAAAGGTTTCATCATCAGTTGCTGATAAAGTATTGTCAGGGAAGTAACCAGCTTCATATAAAGCCTTGATATCTTCCATACCAGCTACCCATGCCTGGCCCTGCTCGCTGTCTACAGATTCAGGAACCTGTACGTGAGTTGCAGGTGATGTATGATTGAAGATTGCAAACTCCCACCAGTAATGAGGGATATTGCCAAGAGCGCAGGCGATAGGTGTATAACCTGCATCTTTAATCTTCTGGCAGTCTGCTAAGAACTGATCCCATGTATAGTCAGCACCGGGAACTGCAACGCCTGCTGCGTCAAGAACTTCAGTATTAACGAACATTGCTTCCCAGAAACCATTTACAGGTACTGCGTATTTCTTTCCGTCTACCAGTGAATCTGCAATCAGATCATCATTCATGTTGCTTGCATATTCAGGATATTCTGCACGGATGTCATCAATGGAAACTACCTTGCCAGCTTCGATAAAGCTGTTAGCGTCAGCGCCATTGAAGAAGAACAATACATCGGGTTCTGAACCTGTTTCAAAGTCAGTGATAACTCTGGTCTTAAAGGTTTCATCGGATGTTGCTGATGAATCTGCTACTGTGTTACCAGTTTCTGCACACCAGGCTTCTACAGCTGCTTTAAAGTTCTGTGCATTTCCATCTTCGCCTGCAAATGTTGTTGTAACATTCAGTTCTACCGGATTAGCAACAGCTTCTTCTGCTTCTTCAGATGTTTCTGCTTCTGTCTGTGCTCCATCATCTGCTGCTTCTGTCTGCTCTGCCGACTGGTCACTGCCAGTTTCCTGGCTTCCACATGCTGCTAAGGAAAATACCATAGCAGATGCTAAAATGAGTGCTAAAACTCTTTTCTTCATACCTTATTCCTCCCTGATATTTTGGATTTGGATGTATGTATTTCATCTGTAATTATAATAT
>USJG01000032.1 GCA_900554925.1 uncultured Lachnospiraceae bacterium | reverse complement strand
TTCTGTTTCCGTCTCTGTTCTGACAGCTTCTGCCTTGCCTGCCTGCAAAAGCAGTTCTGATTTAGTGGTGCCGGCATCAAACAAAAGTCCCGCCAGAATAATATTTTCCCTGGCGCTTATATGGATACAGGCATTTCCTTTTACAGGTCGCAGGGTAGCCAGACCCGAACCTAAAATAATTGTCCCTTCCTGTTCTACAATAAGTTCCTTGTCCAGTTCATAGATACCCGGTGTAAAAAACAGGTTTTTCCCTTCTTTTAAAGCCGCATTTAAAGTTTCTGACGTATCCTTCCCAGGCATCGCCACATAAAAGTCCGAAAGGGGAAGGAACTGTCCATCCAGCTGCTCTGCACTAAGGTCAGCTCCCTCCCTGCGCCATGACACTCCAGAAGCCTGCCTGCGAACACCGGGCACAAACACTCCAATCCCCTTTTCATCATCATAAACCAAAAAAGGCTTTTCCTGTATTTCTTCCACTAATTCTACTGTAGTATACTGTTTCGCCGGCCAGGTACCTACAGGTGCTTTTCCTGGCTCTATGCCCGCAAATACTATATTCCAGTTATCTCCTATCCAGGCTTTAAAGTCGCAGTTTCTTGACAGCCACTGCTGCTGGGTTCCTGCATCTGTAAGCAGATCCACCACGCAATCGGCAAGGAAACCGCCGCTGGCCCAGCCATAATCATCATGCAGATGCAAAGCTCCTGCCACGTGAACTCTCCGCATAAAAGTTGCCTGGGAAACCGCCCACATGGTATTGGAGGCAATCTTAAGATTTTCTACGCCGCGCCAGAAATTGCAGGTAGCATTGTGATTGGAATTGCTGCCATTCCATCTGGCGTCACAATTTAAAGCCGGAATCACCGTATCATCCGGTAAATACCCCAGGCCCGCTACCTGCATATAAAATCCTACTTTTACCGACAAAGAAGGATCGTATTCTCCCGGAAGAAAATAAACGCTGTATCTTTCCTCCCCAAACTGGTTCGTCTCCTGTTTTTGCCACAATTCCTCCAGAATCGCCTGTACTTCTTTTACATTATCACTGGGAGAAAACACATAAGTGTTCTCCCCCAGTTCCTCGTAATGGTAATTTTCTGCTCTGTATGCTTCCTGCAACTCTTGTTCCTTTCTGCTTCCACAACCTGTAAAGGCGGCTGCCAGGAAGCACAATATACTTAAGATTATTCTACCCGGAAAGTAGTAATGGCGCTTTCCAGTTCTTCCATATTTTTCTGTAATACGATCGCCTCCTCGCTAAGCTGGGTTGCAAATGCCAGCTGCTGCTCAATAGAAGCGCTGATATTTGTAATAAAATCAATATTATTCTGAGAAATCTCATTAATTTCACGAATGGAAGAAAGTGCCTTCTTTCTGTCATTATTCATATTTTCCATATCCCTGGAAATCATTTCCATATTTTCAATAAAGCGCTTCATAAATTCATTCATCTGGTCAAAAACAGCTACCGTATTCTTTACCTGCTTATTTTGCAGATTCACAATATCCTGCGCTTCCTTTACTTTTCCCACTGCGCTTTCAGCAGACGCGGTCACTTCGCTGATTTCTCTCTGAATGTCCTGCGCAGTTTTGGAAGCGCTGTCGGCAAGCTTTCTGATCTCTTCCGCTACTACAGAAAAGCCTCTTCCAAATTCTCCCGCACGGGCAGCTTCAATAGAAGCATTTAAAGACAAAAGGTTTGTCTGATCGGCAATATTGGCAATACTGTCAACAAAGTCATTAATTTCCTCTAAGCGTTCGCCAAGATTAATAACCTCGTCTCTTACCTGGTCGGTTACTGCTGTGGTCCGCTCAGACTGTCCTGTCATGGCTTCCATGGCTTCTATCCCCTTATCAATGGAATTTTTAGCAGCAGTAATCCCTTCCATTGTTTCGGAAATGCCTCCGCTTGCCTTCTTTATCTTCTGTGAAAGTTCTTCCATCTGATCGTGGCAGGCATTGACCGCATTGTTTTCTTTTTCAATATTACGCCCGATTTCCAGAATATCCTCGTTCATCTCCGATACCATGTTGTCCATTTCCACACTGGAATGACTTACCTTATCGGCCGAGAAGGAAACCTTTTCCATCATACTCTTAACAGAAAATACCAGGCCTCTGATTTTTTCTGCCGTATCTATGATTGCCCTGCGCAGCTTTCCAAACTCATTGCGCGCTGTCTTTTCTTCTTTCAGCACCAGATTTCCCTGGGCCACTTCATTCAGGCCGGAGATACCCTTTTTGATATTAACTGACATAACTCTTACGATCAGTGTGCTGATTGCCAATGCAATCAGGGTTGCAATCACTACCATTAAAATTGTGATCATGCGAATGCTGTCAGATTTCTGGGTAATATATGCCTTGGGAACCAGAACCGTCAGATAAGCGCCTGTCTGTTCGCTTCTGGCAATCATGTAGAAATAATTGACTCCTTCACATCTGGTGTAACCTGAAATAAAATTATCTTCACTTTCACCTGCATTTACAAAAATGTCAAGGGTGTTCACATCAATCACATTATTTTTGCCAATGGATCTGCCATCTGCTGTGGTAAAGGTCATCTGGCTTTCCTCACCAAAATCCAGTTCATTTAAAAGATTAATTACGTATTCACTTTTAACATCCACAAATACAGCCCCATATCTGTCGCCGGAATTAAACTTGCGGCTGCAATATAAAATATAGTCATCTGTAGTGGCTCCGATCTGACTGTCTATGTAAGCATGTTCACTGCCCCAATGAGGATAATTATCCGTAAAATACTGATCCTCTCCGGCAGCTATCATTTCATCAATAAAGCTGTCCAATTCGCTGGTACCGCTTATGGTTTTGGTCGTCAGGAAGGATTCCTCCGCCATTGGCAGTATGTGAATCTCTGCTACTACATCATTTAAACCCTGCTTAACCAGTATGGTATTTTTAAGGTTGGTCTTTGCCTGATTTTTCTGTGCTGTGTTGCTGTCATATCCTCCAAGCGAATATCCGGTTACCGTGGTGTCATTGGAAAGCTCCATGGCAATCACCTTCACGGAAGCAAAACCCTGATCCAGACAGCTGACTGTCATTTCAACCGCGCTTTTGGCAGATTCTTCATAGTTTTCAACAAGACCCGAAGAGGCATTCTGATAGGATACGATACCTACAACAATAATAAAAATTACAGGCAGCAAAAATCCGATATAGAGCTGCGTGCGGATACTGATTCCGCCTTTTCCGGATTTGTCCTTTTTCATTTTAGGTGCTTTAGGTTCTTTGAGCTTTTTTACCTTCTTCTGCTTCTTTTCTTTTTCCTTTGCCATACTACTTCCTCCCATATCCCCTGTATAGAACACTTCAAAAAAATCCCTTTGCAAATTGACAGTTGACTTTATATTATCAATCTATCAATTTACAAAAGGATTAACAATGCGCACTTTTTGTAATAGGTGTCTTTTTTTTATATTTGATCGAAAGTTTCCCTGATTGCCTTAATAAAATCCAGGCTATTTAAAATAACCGGATTTTCACAGGTTGAAATTAGTGACAGGCTCCTGGTCATCTTTCCATCCTCCACTGTTTTGATACATGCTTTTTCAAGCTTATCCGCAAAATCTACCAGTTCCCCAATGCCATCTAACTCTCCCCGCTTACGCAGTGCTCCGGTCCATGCAAAAATAGTCGCGATAGAATTTGTAGAGGTTTCCTCCCCTTTAAGATGCTTATAGTAATGGCGCTGTACCGTTCCATGAGCCGCTTCATATTCATAAACCCCGCTGGGAGAAACCAGCACGGAGGTCATCATGGACAAATCTCCATAAGCAGTTGCCACCATATCAGACATTACATCGCCGTCGTAGTTTTTGCAGGCCCAGATAAACCCGCCCTCAGAGCGGATCACACGGGCTACCGCGTCGTCGATCAGCGTATAGAAATATTCAATTCCCTGCTGTTCAAATTTTTCTTTATATTCCGCATCATAAATCTCCTGAAAAATATCCTTAAAGGTATGGTCATACTTCTTTGAAATCGTGTCCTTGGTGGCAAACCATAGATCCTGCTTCGTATCAATGGCATAGCTAAAGCATGCTCTTGCAAAGCTGGAAATGGATTCTTTTGTATTGTGAATCCCCTGAATGATACCGGCTCCGTCAAAATTATGTATCAGTTCCCTTACCTCAGTGCCATCCTCAGCAGTAAATACCAGCTCAGCTTTTCCCTTTCCCGGAACCTTGATTTCCGCATTTTTATAAACATCGCCGTAAGCGTGACGCGCGATGGTAATTGGCTTTGTCCAGTTCTTTACATATGGAACGATTCCTTTTATCAGGATAGGCGCTCTGAACACGGTTCCGTCCAGAATTGCCCTGATAGTGCCGTTGGGGCTCTTCCACATTTCCTTTAAGTTATATTCTGTCATTCTTGCTGCATTGGGTGTGATCGTGGCACATTTCACTGCCACTCCATATTTCTTAGTGGCCTGGGCACTGTCTACGGTAACCTGATCATTGGTTTCATTTCGGTGCTCAAGCCCCAGATCATAATACTCTGTTTTCAGATCAATGTAGGGCAGAAGCAGCTCCTCTTTGATCATCTGCCAGAGAATCCTGGTCATCTCGTCTCCGTCCATTTCTACAAGTGGGGTTGTCATTTTAATTTTTTCCATCTTTGTTCCATCCTTTTTATTTTTCTTTCAAATTACTATCTTTTTCTTCTGAGTCAAAAATATCATACAGCCCGCTCTTTACCATGTTGTCATAGGCATTTATCATATGGCGGGTGGCCAGCTTTTCAGCTTCATCCGGATTTTTGTCCTTAATCGCCTCCATGATCCTTCGGTGTTCTTCATTAGAGGCAATTCCTCTTTCTCTGGTAGAAAGAGTCTTTCTGCGTATTCTGATCACATACTGGTGAAAATCCTGTAAGAGATTCTGCAGCATTTTTGAATCACAGGCTTCATAAAGAATATGATGAAATCTGTTGTCCAGTTCCGCCATCTGCTCCATATGTCCTTTTGATGCATGATAGCTGGCAAGATACACATTTTCTTCTATTTCCTCAAGCTGTTCTGGCGTAATATACTCAGTTGCCAGGCGGGCGCACATCCCCTCCAGGGAGGAGCGTATCATATAAATATCCTTTACATCCTTAGCTGTAATGCCCGTCACATAAGCGCCTTTATTGGGGACGATCTGTATAAGTCCCTCCAGTTCAAGCTGCCTGAAAGCCTCTCTTACCGGCGTCCTGCTCACGCCCAGTTCTTCCCCTATGGCAACCTCCTTCAGTTCTTCATGCTCTTTATATTTTCCATTCAGGATGTCTTCCCTGAGTTTATGAAACACCCTGCCCCGCAGAGAGTATTTATCTGTTACCTCCTGCTTTACGTCATATTTGCTCATTTCCTCTACGTTTACCTTCCTGCGCTGTTAACCGATCGTTGTGTCAAGCCTCTTACATACAAGGGCAATCTGTTCAATCAGTTCTTCATCCGTTATGACAGTTACACGTCCATCCTCATACTGCCTGTCCACCCATTTTTTTATTTCCGCAACCACCGGGCTTGATTTATCAAGCTGTTTCTCACTGCTTAGCTTAAAATAGGTGTTGATCCAGTGAGCAATGCCGGCCAGACCCGATGTATTGGAAACTGCGCACAGGACAGGTCTGTTTAAGAATTTATCGGTATCAAATATGTTATAAATCTCTTCATTCTTAAGCAAACCATCTGCATGGATACCGGCTCTCGTTACATTAAAATTCTTACCCACAAAAGGAGTTCTTTCAGGGATATGGTATCCGATTTCCCTTTCATAATATTCAGCCAGCTCAGTGATCACAGTAGTATCCATGCCATTTAAATCACCTTTTAACTGGGCATATTCAAAGACCATCGCCTCCAAAGGCGTATTTCCGGTTCTTTCTCCAATACCAAATAAGGAAGTATTGACGCCGGAACAGCCATAGAGCCAGGCAGTGGTGGAATTAACTACCGCCTTATAAAAATCGTTATGTCCATGCCACTCAAGCAGTTCATGGGGCACACCCGCATGGGTATGCAGCGCGTAAATGATCCCCTGAACGCTTCTGGGAATCACTGCGCCGGGATAATTCACTCCATATCCCATTGTATCACAGGCACGTACCTTAATCGGAGTCTTGTACTCCTCCATGAGCTTCATAAGTTCCAGACAAAAAGGAACAACATAGCCGTAGATATCTGCCCTTGTAATATCCTCCAAATGGCATCTGACGCTGATTCCTTCCTCCAGGCAATCCCTTACAACACTTAAATAATGCTCCATTGCCTGTCTTCTGGTCATTTTAAGTTTAAGGAAAATATGATAATCGGAGCAGCTTACCAAAATGCCGGTTTCTTTCATACCTATTTCCTTTACCAGTTTAAAGTCCTCCTTGCTGGCACGGATCCAGCTGGTAACCTCCGGGAACTGGTACCCTCTTTCCATACATTTGTAAACAGCATCTCTGTCCTTTTTGCTGTAAAGGAAAAATTCACTGGCACGAATCATGCCATTGGGTCCTCCCAGCCTGTGAAGATAGTCGTAAATCTTCACGATCTGCTCTGTGGTATAAGGCGCTCTGGACTGCTGTCCGTCACGGAAGGTCGTATCTGTGATCCAGATATCCCTTGGCATATTATGAGGTACGATCCTGTCATTAAAAGGGATTTTGGGTACCTCAGAATAAGGAAACATATTTCTGAATACATTGGGTTTTTCCACATCATCCAATATATACATATGCTCTTCAATTTCCAGTAAATTGTTTTTGTCATTCAGTGATACCGGTCTATCCAAAAAAAGATTGTTTTCAGCCATCACTATTTCCTCCTCGCAGTCTCTGTCACTTTTTACATCATGTATAATTGTATACAAGAGAACATCTCCTGTCAATGACTTATTTTAACAGTCTGTCTATCTGAATCATTCCCCAGCCCTGTTTGTTCCAGGGCTCGTTTAAATCCCTTGCGGTATACAGCAGCTTCTGCTTTGCCCGCTCGTTAGTATAAAAGGGATATTTTTGCAAAAGAAGGGCCAATCCCCCGGAAACGATCGGGGTAGCCATGGACGTACCGCTTTTGGCAATATATCCGTCTCTATAATACCACCCTCTTTTCACAATTCTGGAATTACAGGAAACAATATCGGTTCCCGGTGCAACCACATCAGGTTTTTTGATTGCATAGGGACTTGGCCCCCGTCCGGAATAATTTTCACACAAGTGCTTCCTGTTGCCAAAATAACCGCCTTCGTGACAGCCTACTGTAATTACCTCTTTTCGTGCGCCCAGTGGTGAAATTGTCATGGGATCAGGTCCCTGATTTCCGGCGGCACACACTACAATAAGCCCCTGCCGCCATGCTTCGTCCACCAGCTTAAGCAGCTGATTCATCCGCTCCTTATCTGTGTTCTCCCCCATTCCGATGGAAATATTTAAGATACGGATATCATATTCCCGCTGGTTTTGAAGCACCCAGCTGATTCCCTCCGCCATATTTTCAATTCTTCCATCTCCCCTTTCATCCAGCACTTTTCCAACTACCAGCCTGCTTCTTGGTGCAATTCCTTTATACTTTCCCGAAGAAACCAGTCCGCTTCCGCAAAGGCAGCCGGCCACATGGGTTCCATGCCCGCTGTCGTCATACATGATTTTTTTCCCATTTACAAAATCCTTAAAGGCTATAATTCTATTATCAAAATCAGGGTGAAAAGCCACCCCGGTATCCAGCATTGCTATAGTTACGCCCCTGTTTCCACAGGAGGCGATCAGTTCGTCACTGCATCCAACTTGCCCTCTTACCCGAAGCATAAAAAAGACTCCCGGCTTTTTAATTATGATATGCCGGGAGTCCTCAACAGTTCTGTTTTCTATAATTTATTTTTCCTTCTGGGTTTTCCCTGATAAAAGAACAATGCCACCGCCCCTGCAATAAGTCCCATTACCAGAAACCACTTGGGATGGATAAAGTCGCCGGTATCCGGGGTGTCATCCTTGTTTCCGGATAAACTGGTAATTACCGCGTTTCCATCTGTCACCACTGCCTGCGCATTAATGCCCGAATAGCTGTAAATTCCTAACGGTGAAAAGTGGCTTGTTGTAAACTGGATGTAATTACCGTCTTCCAGCTCTTCCAGCCGATACTCTAAGGCTTCCAGCTGTCCATCCTGATCTAATGTGACCACATGCATATTTTCTGTGGAGGTTCCCGAAGGCACCCTTATCTGTACCGTAATATATTGTCTGCCAAGCCTGGTAATTGGAACAGTTCCTGTTTCATCATAAAGCGACATGTCATATGCCTTAAGTCCCGCAGGACTCCTGCCGCCATACAACTCCCCGTAAGATGCCGAAATCTGCTGTGCGGCGTTTTCAGAATCAATGATCTTAAGCAGATAAGTATCACTGTTCCCCGGAATAGTGGCCATGGCATTTTCACCCTCCGGTATGGTCTCGCTGCTGATCCTGAGCACCACTCCGCTTCCCTGCATCTGCTCTGATTCAGAAGAAGCCTCCCTTATTACCTGCGCTCCTGATTCTGTATAAACAGTTCCCTGAAAGCCATAAATGCCTTCCTCCAGTATGGTTCCCTCAAGGTCGCCCACATTATCAGGAACAATGGCATTTTTAATATGATCAAAAGCAAAGCTGCGATATGCCTTGTTGGCAAGGCGCATAGAACTCTTTTCTGCACCAAGGGCCGGCAGTGTGCTTCCCTCAAAGACCACCGTATCGGTTCCGCCGGAAAGGGCATATGCCTCTAAGCCCACCTGCTCCATGGAGGCAGGAATTACTACCTGCGACAAGGGACAGCCTTTAAATGCCCGGTCTTTGACCGTTATCAGATTTTCGCCGCCATTAACTGTCTTCAGATTCCGGCAGTTCATAAAGGCTTCTTCCCCGATTATCTCTACTGTATCAGGAATATTTACCGCTGTGATTCCCATGTGGTCTTTAAACACACCGGGACCGATCTGCTTCACCCCACTTGGAATATTTACCACGCTGTCGCTGCCGGCATAAGCAAGCAAAATTCCGTCTCCCACGATCAGATAGGGATAGGAGGCTGTGTGCATATTTGTAATCCAGGGCGTCTTATCAAAAGCATATGGCTCTATCTCTGTTACCGAATCAGGTATTACAACCTCGCTTAAGTCGTCACAGTGGTAAAAAGCCCCATATTCAATCTTAACCACTCCGTCAGGGATGGTTACAGAAGAAAGACCTGATCTGGCAAATGCAAATTCCCCGATTTCCGTAATCCCTTCTTCTATGATGTATTCCGTAAGATCACTGTCCTGATAAAAAGCCTGTGAAGCTATCTTCGTGTCATTAACAACTGTATATTTGGGAAAATCCTTTCCCTTCTGGGCGTTGTCCGCAAGCAGGCTGCCAATGCTTTCCTCCTGCTTAAGCTGGTCCCCATCATTTTCCTGCGCTTCGGCAGATGTCTCTTCCATATTCGCCAAATCGATTCGGGAGGAGGTCTGTACTCCTTCCAGAACATTGGGCTGCCTGTTATCTATAAAAATTACCGCCCTGCCGGAAACAATGCTGGACTGTCCCAGTATTGTTTTATTGCTGATAATATTATTTTCTCCTTCATTGGTACTATCTGGCACAGCATCCGTATCCGGTGCCTCTTCGCCTGTCATCTCCGTATCTGCTGCTTCCTCACCTGTCGTCTCTGTATCTGCTGTTTCCGCATCCACTATTTCTGCATCTACTGTTTCCGCATCCACTACCTCTTCATACTCTACTTCCTCAACCTCTGATTTTTGAAAGGCTGCGGCAAATTCTGCTCCATAAGTTCCCGGTGTTGCTGTAAACTCCACATTGGGACAGCCATCAAAAGCAGTATCGCTGATAACTGCCATAGAATCCGGCAGAGAGACCTTCGAAAGGTTCACACAATCCTCAAAAGCCTTGGCCCCGATCCCCCTTACAGTTAGTGGGATTTCCACTTCCTTTAAATTAATGCAGTTGGAAAAGGCATAGGCCGGAACCTCATAAAGCCCGCTGCCTAAAGTCACCTTCTCCAGATAAGGATTGCCCCAGAAGGCATAGCCTGCAATTTCTGTAACAGTCCCCGGCAATGTATACGCACCTTTTTCACAGGCCGGCATCAATGCATATACTTTTGTCTCCTCATCATCATACAAAATACCGCTGGAATAAAATAAGTAAGTGTTATCCTCGGAAACGGATAAGCTCTCAAGCTGACTGCATCCGGCAAAAATGCCGTTTCCCAGCTTCCTTACATTTGCTCCCAGGGTTACATTGACCAATTCCTTATTATTGCTGAAAGCTGCAGTCCCTATCTCTTCAACGCCATCGCCCACTTCAATGGTGCGAAGGCTGTCACAGTCCGCAAAGGCACGGTAGCCCACGGACTCTACATTTCCGCCTATTTTAACCTTAACAATATGATCGTTCCCGGCAAAGGCCTCTTCTCCAATTTCCTTTACATCATCAGGAATAGACACGACTTCCGCCGTGCCTGAATATTTCATCAGTTTAGTTCCATCCATTTGAAAATCAGATGCAGACGCTACCGCTTCCACATCTGATACAGGTACCTGAGCCACTGCTATTGCTGTAAGCAACAGCAGCGCGCTCAGGCTTTTTGTAATTTTTCTGTTCATAGGAATCTCCTATGCTGTTTTTGTATTGATTATTACCTTGTCACGTTTAAAGAAAAGTATCAGCGAAACGCAGGCCAGTCCAAGGGAAAGGAACCACTTGGGATGAATGGGATCACCAGTCTTGGGCGTTGCGTCTATGGTGGCTTCCGTCAGGTTTGCCGTATCTACATAAATCACATAAGGTGAAAAATGCGTTGCTGTAAAGTTCACACAAGGTACCCCGTCAACCGTAGTAAATCTCACATTTAAATCCTCCAGCGCACCGCCGGAAACTGCCGCTACTTTATTGTTTCCCGCATACTGGATCAGATCATCCGGCAAAGGCAGAGTCAGATTAACGGTAATTCCTGTGGTGTCCGCTATCTTAATGCGTCCTGTGGAATCGTACAGGCTGATATCCATAGGCAGATACTTAATTCTGCTGATATCGCCATATCTTGCCTGCAATGCTGCCACTACCGCGTCAGTAGCTGTCTGATCTTCCGTAATCTTGACAATGAAATTATCTGTTGCGCCGCTTACGGTAGCGCCTGCCAGATTCGTATTGGAAATTCCTGGCTTAGTTACTTCCACTATTGTACCATTATTTGTGCTTCCTGTACTGGTACTGGTGCCACTGCTTCCGGTTCCGCTGCCTCCAGTGGTGGTTGTAGTGCTTCCTGCACTTCCGGTCTTATAGGTAGCAGTAATTGCTACGTTTGCTGCCGGCATGGTAAAGGTAGTTGATGTGGCGTTGGGATTGGCAAAGCCAACTCCCGCCGTGGAGGTCGTCCATTTATCAAACAACTGTCCGTCTCCCATGTAGTAAGCATTAATTGAAACAATTTC
Organism: uncultured Lachnospiraceae bacterium; assembly: GCA_900554925.1. Lineage (GTDB taxonomy): Bacteria > Bacillota > Clostridia > Lachnospirales > Lachnospiraceae > Suilimivivens. The sequence continues at coordinate 5,388 of USJG01000032.1, read as the reverse complement.
GCCGGCTGCGTAGCTTCCGCTTCCGCTTCCTCCCGATACACTGACAGTGTATTTCTTAACATCAGGTGAAGCTGTAGGCGATGCGGAGGGGGAAGCACTGGAGTTACTTCCATTGTTATTGCTGCCATTATTGCCGTTGTCCCCGCTGTTGCCCGGTGAACCACTTGGATTGCTGCTGCTGCCAGAGGTCCACTGCGCATAAACGGACGTATCCTGCTTAATTCCATTCGCAGAGGAAGCCGGCACCCAAAGCCATCTGGAAAATGTATACCCTGGCCTTGCAGGTGCAATAGGAGCCATAATAACTTCACCTTCACTGGCATAAGTAGTCCACCATGGTTCTTCATCACTTTCACTTAAGTAGAAGGAAACTGTATGCCTGTTAATATCCCCTGAGCCGTCAGCATACCTTGCTATCACGCGGGTATCTTCCTGGATATTATAATAAGGTTTGTCCCAGCCCATAAATACCTGTCCGGGATGTTCAGGAACTTCAGGCGGCGTTGCGCTGCCTCCCAGACTTACCATTTCCACTTTAAGCGTATCCCCCGTATAACCGTCTATAAATGTTACTTCATATTGAGGAGCGCCATACATCGCCAGAACATCCAAATCTGCCTGTACATTGGTATAGGGCTTATCCCAGCCGATAAACACAAGAGTTTCGTCATTGCAGCTGAGATCTTCTGTGTCCGGTGCCACAGCATCTTCTCCTGCCCTTACGGTCTGTCTGGAAAGCAATTCCAAATTGGTGGAGGCGGGATAATCCGGTGTATTATAAAATCTTACCGTAAACTCTTCATAGACCTCAGCGTCACTGGCAGTAATGTAAGCATAATAATCTGCATAAGTCGCCGCATTGGAAGGTATCGCACATTGGAAAATAACTTCCCTGTCTCCCACCTGATCCTTATCTCCGTCCTTTGGCTCAAAGGCATCCTCTGTCATGGTAATAGGATTGCTGTTCTTAAAATATACAACAAACCGTCTCGCCTGCCCGCCTTTAAAAGCATCTGCCTCAATGCTGGACAACGTACTGGGTAAAACAATGCTGTTCAGTTCCATATCCTGAAAGCATCCCACAGGAATTGTTCTTACTGTAGTTGAAGACAAATCCACCTGGGCGATCTTATCGCACTCTGCAAAAGCCTCCTCCTTAATGGAGGTCACTCCGTTTAATTCGTCCGGCCCTACCGTATATAATCCTGTCCCTCCTGTCTGTCCTCTGTTTTCCAGACATTCAACAATTTCCAATCCACTGTCTGTCTGACGATATAAAATACCGCTGTTATAGACAAAATTAGAAGGTGCAAGACAATTAATATTGCGTAATTCCGTGCATCCCTTAAAAGGACGTTTCCCTGTATCTGACAGATTGGAGCCAAGGGTTGCGTCGGTTAACCCGGTACAATCTTCAAACGCATAGTCGTCTATCAGGCTGCTTCCAATAACAGCTGCGGACTGCAGTGCTGTACAGCCTTTAAAAGTATAGGGTTCCAGTTCATCAACCCCATTGATCGTAACTGACTTAATACTTGTATCCGGCGTGCGCGAACCTACTTGATTTCCATCGCTGTCATATCCGGAAAACAAGCCTGGTTCGATACGGTCAACACTTTCAGGAATTGTTACATTTAACGTAGCTGCCAAAAATGCCTGTTCATTGGGTGTTAACTCAGGAGTCAATGTTACTCCCTGGTTATACTGAATTGCCCTGTTGATCATTTCTGCATATTCAGCCGCTTCTGTATCATTAGTCACATAGGGAAGATTCTCTGCCCATGTAAGTGCGTTCGCACTCAGTTCATCATATCTTGGATAACCCACCAGCTGCGCCTCTCCGGTAGCGGCAGTGGGTTCCTTATAATATTGCACCTCAAGGTTGGTAGGCCAGCCGCTGTGGCAGGTGATCCAGATATCCGGTGAATTACTATGGCTTATTTTGCTTGTGCCATTCATGGCATACTTAAAGGTTTCCGTATCGCTGCCATCTTCCTTCAGCATCGCCCCTACAAAGTATAAGTAAGGCTCAGGTTCGCCTGCATCAGGATAAACACTGTCCCCACAATAGGTTTCCTGGGTCTTAAAGGCATCTGCTCCAATAGAGGTAATCGTCGTTGCATCCGTAAAAATAATCGTCCTTAACTTATGGCAGCCTTTAAAAGCATTGGCGCCTATGGTACTTACTGACGCAGGAATCGTCACTTTCACCAGATCACAGTTATCATTAAAGCTTCCCTGCCCGATATTGGAAATTCCAAAGGTTCCGAACTTTTCAGGAATGGTGATAATGTCAGGGTGACTCTTTACATCTTCATTATCATAGTTGAGAATGCCAAATTTTTCCAATGTGCCTACATTATTGCCGTCAACACGAACCTGATAGAATACCTTGGCAGATTTTCCATCTGCGTCACCAGCATCTTTTATCGCATCATGTTCGTATACGACCCTCTCATACAGCTGCTCATTGGGATATTTGAAAGTTATGGAATTATCATTGGCTTTCGTATGAATATCCGAAATCGACGGACCTTCAAAATAAAAGGATTCGGGTACCATTTCTCTGAACTTTTCCCATGTATTACCTGTGCAGTTAGGATAGTCACTGCCATTTTGTGAATGATTACAGTCAAACACAATCCTTGCGCCCGAATCTGTGTCAGGCAGTTTTATGTACTGCAGTGCTGTACAATCCTGAAACATATCAATATCCAGAGGATCTGACTCAGAATAACCATTGGGAAACTCCATGCTGGATAAGGAGGTACAGCCTCTGAAAAGATGATTTCCTAAATATTTTAAGAAGGCAGACCCCATGGTATCCTGGGTGCCGTCATCATTATAAAGCAAAAAATCTACATTCTGCAACTGAGTACAGCCTTCAAAAGCACAGTCCCCTAAATGCGACAGAGTATCAGCCGGCACTTTAAAACTGGTCAGCGACGTACAGTTATAAAAGGCATCCTTTCCAATTGCCGTCGCAGTTGGCATATCAACACTCTTAAGCTGCTGGCATCCTGCAAAAACACCGTTGCCGACGGTCTGCAGCCCGGTCTTAAAGCTTACATTCTGTAATCTGGGACAATTATAAAATGCATAGTCGCTTACACCGTTTAAGGAGGCTTCAATGTTCAGATTTACAATATTAATCTTATTGGCAAAAACTCCCTCGTCAGGCGTTACCCTTTCACCGTCCAGCTCCCAGCCTGTGCCCTTTGTTTTAATCTTTTCTGCTCCAATATATTTTACTACCGCTCTTATGCCCCAATGGGTATTATCATCGCCCACTTGTTCCCATTTCGTATAATCGTCAGTATTATCAGCTTTTTTGGGGTGATAGTACAATTCCTGATCACTGAATTGCGACCAGACGTCCCTCTGGCTGTAATAGCAGGGATAATACCTTTCCCCATACATAGGTTCAACATTCGCTCTGGCCTGCACCGTCTCATAGATAATCTGTCCATGCTCATCTTTCAACTCAGCCCCGTTTTCATCCCTCTTTGGCTTTGTTTGGTTATACAAAATGTAGTATCCATCCGCGTCACTCAATACATCCGTAATATTCTCCAGATTTTCAATATTTGTGCCATCGGGCATACGATCTGTAGTCCTGTATAAAGGCTTTCCGTCGCCATCCACCAGAGGCTGATTCTGCAGCTTATAGCCCATCAGTTCGTCATTGGCGCTTACCATGCAATAGTATTCCTGTCCCTGATAATTCTCGGAATAATTTCGATACGCTTCCAGCGTTTCGGGAATTGTCAGAGACTCATTGTTATACAGATCCTCATAATCCAAAATAACCGCTCCGGTTCCACGTATGTATGCAAATTTAAAGATACCATCACCGGAAGTATATATAACCTGATTATTCTTATCGCCCGTTGCATCTGCCACATAGGGCACCGCGCTTTCAAAGCCATAGGTAGCATCAGCCGCCTGGATCTGTCCTTTTTGGCTGGTAACTGCAACTTTAATTTTCTCATTGGAAACTGTCGGATTTGCACTTACATCCTGTACTGGTATTGCCGCAACGGTAATAGCAGAAATCATAAGCAATGCGCCCACTGTTTTCCGAATCTGCCTTCTTAATTTTCTGTTTTTCTTTTTTGTTACTTTTTTTGCCATCGTAACACTCCTTTTAGGTTACTTAATTCTCTTAGCTACCACCACAAACCGTCCGTCCGTCTGTGAGTTATCACAGGTTGACAGGGTAAGCAGGCTGTCCCCATAGCTGGCAGTGACGCCTGTGTCATACAGACTTATGGCAGCCATTTCTTTCATATAAGAATTAAATTCTTCTTCTGAATTCGCATTAATAAACTGATAGTATTTAAAAACCAGATCATCCTCATTATAAACCTGTGAGCGGAACACGTACATTACCTGATAAGTTGCCTTCTCGTAGATACTGTCAAACTGTATCAGCGCATGCTTCTCTCCGTAAGATTCTTTCGCATATTTTTGAAGCTGTCCAAACATCTGACCTGACTTCATATGATGACCATATATGATTAAATTGGTAGAACGTGGGTAAATAACACAGTCACAGTCTAAAAACAAACTGCCGTTCTTATCATACTCCTGATTAAAATTGTGATCCAGATAATATTCGTTATTATTTGTCTGCATTACAGGGTAATCTATTATTGTATCGTCAATTTTGAGCCATCCAATTAGCTTTTTATTTTTTTTGTATAAAGTTTTATATTCGTCCAGCACCTCCGGCAGCACCACGGACTCTTTATGTAAAGCAAAATCATTCTTTTCCTGATCACCGGAAAGGGCATCACTGCCCTTTAAGGCCGCTAGTTCATTGTAATTCATGTTTGTTTTGGCACTGAAGTAATAATAAACCCCGAAATATCCAAAACTGGCAACCGCCACCACCGTTGCCAGAACAACGATCAGCTTTCTGCGCTTTTCCCTTTTTTTAAGTTCGTTTAATATCTGGGCGCGCATTTCTTTATCATAGGTTTCCAGACTGGCAGCCTTCGATGTTTTTTTGTTTGTACTGCCTTTTGAGCTTTTTTTTGTTTTTTTTGCTTTTTGGGCTTTTTTTGCTTTTTTCTTGACTACCACCGCATTACCGGCATTTTCAGCGGTAATACCCTGCTTTTTTAATTCTTCAATTTTCTCATAAATTTCATCATCAAAGTCAGTTCCCACCGACGTCTCAAAACGGTAAACACCGCTTTGCATCTCTTTAAACAGTTCGTATAGCTGCCTGGGATGATTTAAATCGGTATTTGCCTTTATGCTGTCTATTTTCTTTTGATCTCGTAATGCGGCCTCATAATCCGCGCGGGTGCGGAAACGTCTCCCCCCAACCGTCAAATCATCTGCCGTCATAGCACACTTCTCCTTTATCGCATATATTAC
>USJG01000031.1 GCA_900554925.1 uncultured Lachnospiraceae bacterium | reverse complement strand
GTAAATATGACAGGCGCCCGGCTGAAACTGGTCCCTGCCAATACGGAGGATTTTCAGATTAATTTTGAGCGTCTTGAAGAAATGCTGACGGAAAATGTGGCGGCACTGCTTATTAATACGCCTAATAATCCCTCCGGAGCAGTTTACAGCAGCGAAACCCTAAGAAAACTGGCAGAGCTTCTTCGGAATAAGCAGAAAGAATATGGGCATGATATTTTCCTGATTTCTGACGAGCCTTACAGGGAAATCGTCTTTGAAGGGGTAGAGGCTCCTTATGTATCCAGGTTTTATGATAATACATTATCCTGTTATTCTTATTCCAAATCCCTGTCCCTGCCGGGAGAAAGAATTGGATATGTGGCGGCTAATCCCAAATGTACAGATGCGGAGCTGATCAGCGCAATGTGCGGCCAGATATCAAGAGGAATCGGGCATAACTGTCCTCCCTCCATTATCCAGCTTGCAGTTGCCGAAGTGCTGGATCAGACTTCTGATATGTCAGTTTATGAAACCAATATGAACATTCTTTATAAAGAGCTTACTTCACTTGGCTTTGACTGTGTAAAGCCGGGAGGCACCTTCTATATTTTTCCCAGGGCTCTGGAAGAAGACGCAGTGGCTTTTTGTCAAAAGGCCCTTAAGTATGATCTTATATTAGTGCCCTCCGACAGCTTTGGAGTGCCGGGATATTTCAGAATGGCATATTGCATTGATACGGAGAAGGTGGAGCGGTCTTTAGAGGCCCTGCGCAGATTCGTAAAAGAGAATTATTAGAAAGAAGGCATGAGTATAAATATGTATAAGGCAGGTCTGGTTTTAGAAGGCGGCGGCTTAAAAGGGGTCTATACCAGCGGAGTGTTGGACTTTTTTCTGGATAAGGGAATTGAATTTTCTTCCTGTTATGGAGTTTCAGCGGGAGCCTGCTGTCTGTGCAGCTTTTTGTCGAAGCAAAGGGGAAGGGCATATCATGTAAGTGTTGACTATCTGGAGGATAAAAATTATTGCAGCTTTTACAGTCTTTTAAAGACAGGGGATCTTTTCGGTGCTGAAATGTGCTATCACCGTATACCGGACGAGTTGTATCCTTATGATTATGAAGCTTATAACCAATATCAGGGAACTTTTTACAGTGTAGTTACAAACATAGAAACAGGACATGCGGAATATATTCCTATTAAAGATATGAGAGAGGATATTGAGGCGATCAGGGCTTCTGCTTCACTGCCCTTGGTCTCGCGCAATGTAAGCTATCAGGGGAAGCTTTTTTTAGACGGAGGTATTTCAGATGCGATTCCCTTACGCAGATCAATGGAAGACGGAAACCACAAAAATGTGGTGGTCATGACAAAGGAGACAGGATATAGAAGGAAGCCTTCTAACATGACAACTCTGATAAAGCTGCGTTACCAAAAATACCCTAAGGTATATGAATTAATGAAAAACAGGCATATTGCCTATAATGAGACTCTTGACTTTATTATGGAGCAGGTGAAAGCAGGCAATACCTTTCTGATCCAGCCTCAGAAAAAAAGCGACGTAGGACGGATTGAAAAGGACAAGGGTAAGCTTCAGGCGCTTTATGAGGAAGGGTATCAGGAAGCATCGGAATGCTATGAAGATTTATTAAAATTTTTAGAGAATTAGAAGCATCGGAATGGAGGAAAAATGATCGAATTTTTAAAAGCGGTGCTGTTTGGCATTGTGGAGGGAATTACAGAGTGGCTCCCCATCAGCAGTACCGGTCACATGATTCTTTTGGATGAGTTTGTAAAGCTTAAAGTATCGCCGGAGTTTTGGGAAATGTTTCTTGTGGTGATCCAGCTTGGCGCAATTTTAGCTGTGGTAATTTTATTTTGGAATCAGATATGGCCCTTTGGCAAAAAGTCAAATACCCATCCGGCAGCCAGCTCAGGTTTTCTTTCTTATTGTAAGAAGGACGTCTGGATTTTGTGGTTTAAAATAATAGCAGCATGTCTGCCGGCAGCAGTAGTAGGAGTTTTGTTTGATGAGTTTTTTGAGAGCCTTTTTTATAACGGCGTCTGTGTGGCAATTGCACTGATCGTGTTTGGCGTGGGATTTCTTCTGATTGAAAATAAAAATAAGGGAGCAAAGGCAAAGATCAATTCCTTATCTGAAATCACCTACCAGACAGCGCTTATCATTGGTCTGTTCCAGCTAGTTGCCGCCATTTTTCCTGGAACTTCCCGTTCCGGCGCCACTATTTTGGGAGCGCTGCTGATAGGAGTGTCGAGAACAGTAGCCGCTGAGTTTACCTTTTTCCTTGCTATTCCTGTTATGCTGGGGGCCAGCCTTTTAAAACTGGTAAAATTCGGACTTTCCTTTACAGGAAACGAAATAATGATTCTCATTACAGGAATGGCTACGGCATTTATTGTATCAGTGATCGTAATCCGGTTTTTGATGGGGTATATTAAGAAGCATGATTTTAAAGTTTTTGGATGGTACCGCATCATACTGGGAATTATCGTACTGCTGTATTTTGGGCTTGCAGGGTGAAAAATTTGATGGTTAGTTGACAAAAAGAAAAATATAGAGTACACTGTTTCCCATAAAACATAGTATTTTCGGGGAGAATACTTAGGTTAACTATTTTTCTATTGTGTGTACATGGACAGGGAAGGATTCTCTGTGTGAAAGGAGTTTGTACAATGGCAGAAGTAAAAAAAGCAGCAAAAGTAATTGCTAAGACAGCATCTGTGAAAGAGGCTAAGCCTGAAGAAGTAAAAGTAAAAGCAGCAGAAGTTAAGGCAGAAGTTAAAGATACTCCTAAGGCGGAGGTTAAGGCAGAAGTTAAGGAAGCAGCAAAGGCACCTGCTAAAAAGACAGCAGCAGCAAAGAAAGAGCCTGCTAAGAAAACAGCGGCAGCAAAGAAGGAACCTGCTAAGAAGACAGCAGCAGCTAAAAAAGCACCTGCTAAAAAGGCAGCAGTTAAAGAAACTGTTAACTTCCAGTTCAGAGGAAAATCTTATACACCTGACGACTTATTAAAGAGCTGCAGGGATGTATGGAAATACGATCTGGGCGGCAAGGAAGAAGATATTAAGACTATGGAACTGTATGTTAAGCCGGAAGAGAATACTACATATTATGTAATTAACGGCGACATTACAGGAAGCTTCTTTATTTAATAAGAGAAGAAAACAATTATATTTGCTCAAGCGTAAGGATACTGCTAAGGCAGTATCCTTTTTTTGCGTGTGCGCCTGGCGGCGCACATTTCTTTTTTGTTTTAGAATTTTTTAATAATTATTTTATGCGGTATGTGTTGACAATAAATAGGGTAAGTGATATTTTAGGTTAAGAAGGTGTTAGCACTCCAGTTGATTGAGTGCTAACAAGATAAAAGATTAAGGCTAAAAGGGGGATGATGGGGATGCAGTTAAGTGAAAGAAAAATCAAAATATTGCAGGCCATTATCCGCAACTATCTTGAGACAGGAGAGCCTGTTGGCAGCAGAACGATTTCCAAATATACGGATTTGAATTTAAGCTCTGCCACGATACGTAATGAAATGTCGGATCTGGAGGAAATGGGTTATATTTTGCAGCCTCATACTTCAGCAGGAAGAATCCCTTCCGACAAAGGGTACCGCTTATATGTAGATACCATGATGGAGGAAAAGGACAGAGAGTTAGAAGAGCTGAAGGAGATGATGCTTGAGAAGGAAGACAAGATGGATCATCTTCTTAAGCAGGTAGCAAAGCTTCTTGCTACCAATACCAATTACGCCACTATGATCTCGGCACCCACGATCCATACCAATAAAATCAAATTTCTGCAGCTTTCAAGAGTTGATGTCAATCAGATTCTGGCAGTTGTAGTGGTGGAAGGCAATGTAATTAAAAACAACATTATTCCGGTGTCTGAAGAACTTGACGACGAGACGCTGCTGAAATTAAATATTCTATTAAATACACATTTAAACGGTCTTGCTTTGGAGGAAATAAATTTAAGCATGATCTCGGCAATGAAGCAGCAGGCCGGCATACACAGCTCTATCGTAGCGGATGTGATAGATGCCATAGCAGAATCCATTAAAGCCGAAGAGGATCTGGAAATCTATACCAGCGGCGCCAATAATATTTTTAAATATCCGGAGCTTGCTGATCAGCAGAAGGCCAGTGATATTATTAATACATTTGAAGAAAAGCAAATGCTGACAGAGCTTGTGCAGGATACCCTGGCAGATGAAAACAGTACAGGGATACAGGTTTACATTGGAAATGAAACCCCAATTCAGACCATGAAGGACTGCAGCGTAGTGACAGCTACCTATGAATTAGGCGAGGGAATGCGTGGAACAATAGGGATTATCGGTCCTAAGAGAATGGATTATGATAAGGTAGTAGGAACTCTGAAAACAATTACTCATCAATTGGATGAATTATATAAGAAAAAGACATAAAGATAGAAAGGGATGAGGCAGATGAATGAAGAAATAAAGAAGGACTTACAGGATGAAGCTGATACAGAAGAAACCATGAAGGATACTTTGGGGGAAGCACAGGAAATACCCGAAGAAGAACAAAATGCTTCCCAGACGGAAGAAATGGAGGAAACTCCGGAGCCTATTGCAGGAGATGCGGAGGAAGCAAGGGAAGATAAGAAGATCTCCAGGAAAAAGCTGAAGGCTGATAAGAAACAGGAGGCTCTTAAGGAAAAGGTAGAGGAATTGGAGGATCGTGTAAAGCGTCAGATGGCTGAATTTGAAAATTTCAGAAAACGCTCTGAGAGGGAAAAAACAGCCATGTTTGAAACAGGGGCTAAAAGCGTGATCGAAAAGATCCTTCCGGTGGTGGACAATTTTGAAAGAGGCCTGGCAACTGTTCCCGAACAGGAAAAGGATTCCCCCTTTGCAGAGGGAATGGAAATGATATACAAGCAACTGATTTCTGAGCTTGAAAAAATGGAAGTAAAGCCGATTCCCGCAGTAGGTGAGGAATTTAACCCGGATTTCCACAATGCAGTGATGCAGGTGGAAAGTGACGAATATGAATCCGGTGTGATCGCACAGGAATTGCAGAAGGGATACACCTACAGAGACAGTGTGGTAAGGCACAGCATGGTAGCAGTGGTAAGCTAGCGGCAAAAGCAGAGCAGCCATTAACAAAGCAAGCATTAACTATATTAACTAACAGTTTATAAACCCAATTAATAAATCAGGAGGAGATAATTATGAGCAAGATAATTGGTATTGACTTAGGTACAACAAACAGCTGTGTAGCAGTTATGGAAGGTGGAAAGCCCACCGTCATCGCCAACGCAGAAGGCGCAAGAACAACACCCTCTGTAGTGGCATTTACAAAAACAGGAGAAAGACTGATCGGTGAACCTGCAAAACGTCAGGCAGTAACCAATGCAGAAAAGACCATTTCTTCCATTAAGAGAGATATGGGTACAGACAGAGGACGTACAATTGATGATAAGAAGTACTCCCCTCAGCAGATTTCTGCCATGATTCTTCAGAAGCTGAAAGCAGATGCTGAAAGCTATTTAGGTGAAAAGGTAACAGAAGCAGTAATTACCGTTCCTGCCTATTTCAATGATGCACAGCGTCAGGCAACTAAGGATGCAGGCAAGATCGCAGGACTTGATGTAAAGCGTATCATCAATGAGCCTACAGCGGCAGCCCTTGCTTATGGCCTTGACAATGAAAAAGAACAGAAGATCATGGTATACGACTTAGGCGGCGGTACCTTTGATGTTTCTATTATTGAAATCGGCGACGGTGTCATTGAAGTTCTGGCAACCAATGGCGATACACACCTTGGCGGCGATGACTTTGACAACAAGCTGACACAGTGGATGATAGATGAATTTAAGAAAGCAGAAGGTGTTGACTTATCCAATGATAAGATGGCACTTCAGAGATTAAAGGAAGCTGCTGAGAAAGCTAAGAAGGAACTGTCCTCCGCTACCACAACAAACATTAATCTTCCTTTCATCACAGCAACTGCGGAAGGCCCTAAGCATTTTGATATGAACCTTTCAAGAGCAAAATTTGATGAACTGACACATGATCTGGTAGAAAGAACAGCAATTCCTGTTCAGAACGCAATGAAGGATGCAGGCCTTACCAACGCAGATTTAGGCCAGGTATTATTAGTAGGAGGTTCTACACGTATTCCTGCTGTACAGGATAAGGTAAAACAGTTGACAGGACATGAACCCAGCAAGAGCCTTAATCCTGACGAATGTGTTGCACTGGGTGCTTCTATTCAGGGCGGTAAGCTGGCCGGAGATGCCGGTGCAGGTGAAATCCTTCTTCTGGATGTTACTCCCCTTTCCCTGTCTATTGAGACAATGGGCGGTATTGCAACCAGACTGATCGAGAGAAATACAACGATCCCTACAAAGAAGAGCCAGATCTTCTCTACAGCAGCAGATAATCAGACAGCAGTTGATATTAACGTATTACAGGGTGAAAGACAGTTTGCAAAGGACAACAAGTCCCTTGGACAGTTCAGATTAGACGGTATCCCTCCGGCAATGCGTGGAGTACCTCAGATTGAAGTTACCTTTGATATTGATGCCAACGGTATCGTTAATGTATCTGCGAAAGATCTGGGAACTGGCAAGGAACAGCATATCACAATCACAGCAAGCTCCAATATGTCTGATGATGAGATCGATAAGGCAGTGAAGGAAGCGGCTGAGTTTGAGGCTCAGGATAAGAAGAGAAAAGAAGGAATTGATGCAAGAAATGAAGCAGATTCCTTTGTATTCCAGACAGAAAAGGCCTTAAATGAAGTGGGAGATAAGATCGACGCTTCCGAAAAGGCAACCGTTGAAGCTGATATGCAGGCAGTTAAGGATATTCTGGAAAGAACTAAGGATCAGGAAATTTCTGATGCTGATCTGGATGCACTTAAGGCAGCAAAAGAAAAACTTACTACAAGCGCACAGGCATTATTTACCAAGATGTATGAGAATATGCAGCAGGCAGGCGGCGCGGCAGGCCCCGATATGGGTGCCGGTGCAGGTCCTGATATGGGTGCAGATGCCGGCGGGGCAGATGATGTAGTTGATGGAGACTACAGAGAAGTATAAATCGGAAAAAGCTTTTTTAAATAAATAAGTTTGTCTGGGGCAATCAACAAATGTATTGCCCAAGGCAAACTTTATTTCAGAAACTGATTTAAAAGTTCTTGTGACAGACTTATGCTTAGTGTTATACTATAAAAGATTTGTGCCGCCTTGAGCGGCATACTGTGCGCTGAGGGCATGGGAGGAATTAAGAATGGCAGAACAAAAACGTGACTATTATGAAGTTCTTGGAATTAATAAGAATGCAGATGATGCCACTATTAAAAAAGCATATAGAGCGCTTGCCAAAAAATACCATCCGGATATGAATCCCGGAGATGCGGAAGCGGAGAAAAAGTTTAAGGAAGCCTCGGAAGCTTACGCCATTTTAAGCGACCCGGAGAAGAAAAAACAGTATGATCAGTTTGGTCATGCGGCCTTCGAAGGCGGCGGTGGCGGATACGGCGGCTTTGACTTCAACAGCGCTGATTTCAGTGATATTTTTGGCGATATTTTCGGCGATTTCTTCGGCGGCGGCCGTAAAGGCCGGGGCAGCAACGGACCTATGAAGGGTGCCAATATCAGAACAAGTGTAAGGATTACCTTTGAGGAGGCTGTCTTTGGTGTTGATAAGGAAATCGAGCTGACCTTAAAGGATGAATGTAAGACCTGTCACGGCACCGGAGCGAAGCCGGGAACCAGTCCGGAAACCTGCCAGAAATGCGGCGGTAAAGGTCAGGTAGTATTTACCCAGCAGTCTTTCTTTGGCACAGTCAGGAATGTACAGACCTGTCCGGAGTGTAACGGTACAGGAAAGGTCATCAAAGAAAAATGTATGGACTGTCATGGTTCAGGATATATTGCAAGCCGTAAGAAAATACAGGTATCCATCCCGGCAGGCATTGACAACGGACAGAGTGTCCGCATCCGGGATAAAGGTGAACCGGGTGTGAACGGAGGCCCCAGAGGCGATCTGTTAGTAGAGGTGATCGTAGGCCGTCATCCTATTTTCCAGAGACAGGATTATAATATCTATTCTACAGTGCCGATATCCTATGCGGTTGCAGCACTGGGCGGTGATGTGATCGTAGATACTGTGGATGGTAAAGTAATTTATGAAGTGAAGCCCGGTACCCAGACCGACACTAAGGTGCGTTTAAAGGGGAAAGGCGTACCCACTTTAAGAAATAAGGAGGTTCGGGGAGATCACTATGTGACACTGGTGGTTCAGACGCCCGAAAAATTATCCCATGAAGCTAAGGAATTGCTGAAACAGTTTGACGCTTTGACAGGCGACAGCTTAAATGCTGCTCAGAATGTAAATGCAGATAAGACTGAGGGAAAAGATTCCAGGAAGAAAAAATTTTGGAAATAAATGCAGGAATAGAGGAAGAATAGCGGGGCTGTTCTTCCTTTAAATATGCACGAGGATCAATATGAAAACGCAGGATTTTACAGCAATAGATGTGGAGACTACAGGGCTGAATCCCAAAATGGAACGTATCATAGAAGTGGGAGCAGTTAAGGTAAGAGGCGGAAAAGTAGTGAGCCGGTTTGAAAGTCTGCTAAATCCGGGACGGAAGCTGGAAAACAGGATTGTGGAACTTACGGGAATTACAGATGAAATGCTGGAAGAGGCGCCATCGCCGGAGGAGGTAATGCCGCAGCTGCTTGACTTTATTGGAGGTGATATTCTGCTAGGACACAGTCTTATGTTTGATTATTCTTTTATTAAGCGTCTTGCAGTTAATTTAAAGCTGATGGAAGCACAGAGCACATCTATGGGAATTGACACCCTGAAGATAGCAAGGCATTTTCTTATGGAGCTGGAAAGCAGAAGTCTTTCCTATTTGTGTCAATATTTTGACATTCCGCATAAGCCGCACCGGGCACTGGGGGACGCGTTAGCCGCCGCCATGCTCTATGAAAAGCTGGCCGGAAAGTTTTATGAAGAAAGTGTTTTTGCGCCCTATAAGCTGATTTACCGGGTAAAAAGAGAAGTGCCGGCTTCGCCGGCACAAAAAGAACGGTTATATAAATTAGCCAGGGAGCATAAACTGGTATTAGACTATGATCTAAACAGCCTGACCAGAAATGAGGCCAGCAGAATGACAGATAAAATTATTCTGCAATATGGAAGACCCGGAAGAGCCAAAGAAGCGGAAAGCCGGTCACTGCCTGGAAGCTTCCTCAAGCATTGAAACAATACGGTCCGAAAGGCTTGTATTTAGGCTTTCGGCAATGGGAATCAGCGCGGAAATCTTTTCTGACTGTCCGGTCTGCCTGTAAATAGCAGCCAATAATTTATAAGAGGCGCTGATATCAGTGCGGATTTTGACAGCAAACTCAAGGAACAGACAGGCTTCCTTAAGAAAGCCCTTCTCATAAAGTGCCTGGGAGAGGTTTTGCAGGGTGCGTACCAAAGTGGTATAGTTCTGGTCATAGCGGGACAACAGGTCTATGTTGGGAGCACCATACATAAGCTTTAAATCCGTGTTGCTGATACCGGTAAAATTAACGATCGGTGAGTCCGCAAGACTTTTCAGGGTGTCATGGTATTCGCTTATGGCAGGATCATCTGCAAGGACATCCATGGGAAGTAAGTCAAAAGGTATTTTAATGTAGTCAAGATCATCAAGAGATTTGCGGCGGGTATTGTTGGCAGCCGTCTCTTTTTCCCAGAATTCCTGTTCCATTTTGGCTTCCTTGTTGCGCTGTTTGTGAAGTTCATACCACAGCCAGATACAAAATACTATAAAACTTGCAAAAAAAGGTAACTTCATATATAATATCCTTTCAAAGATGTACGATTTGGAGGAACTTTATGTTTAACTTTTATAATAAAAAAAATAAAAAGATTGCATCATCAATTATTATCATATTGCTTATACTTGCTATGATAATTCCAACTATAGCATCTTTTGTGTATTAAAGCAAATTTTATGACAGATAAATCTGTCATATGCGAGGCAGATTATGAAAAAATTTATCAAAAGTCTTATTTGTGCCGGACTGATATTCATGGCAGCAGCCATACCGGGATTGCAGGTAAGGGCCCAGGAAGAAGAAAATAAAATATTAAGCGGCATTTATGTTGAAGAAATGTCTCTGGAGGGCAAAACCGCAAAGGAAGCCAGGTCCATGATAGAGGAGTATGTGGACAGTATTTCTGATAAAGTAATTACTTTAGTTGCAGTTGGCAAAAGCCAGGTGCAGATTACGCCTGCTGATATTGGGTTTTATTGGAGCAATCAGGAAATCGTTGATGAAGCGGCAGCTATTGGCCAGGTAGGGAATGTTGTGCAGCGTTATAAGGCTGCTAAGGATCTGCAGTACCAGCCCAAAGTATATCAATTGGAGTTTGATATTGACAGGGAGTTAGTCAAAAGCCTTCTGGCAGAGAAGTGCTCTGTATACAACCAGGAGGCCGCAGATGCGACTCTTACCAGAGAAAATGGAAGCTTTGTGATCATTCCGGGACAGACGGGTCAGGTAGTAGATGAAACAGCTTCCATAGATCTGATCTTTAACTATCTAAATAATGACTGGAACAGGCAGGAAGATTCTCTTGAACTGTCTATTACGGTGAAAGAGGCCAGAGGCAGTGAGGAAGAACTTTTAAAGGTAAAGGATGTGCTTGGAACCTTTTCTACCAGCTTTAAGACTTCAGGAGCCTCCAGAAGCGCAAATGTGCGCAATGGCTGTGAACTGATCAACGGAACGACGCTTTATCCGGGAGATGAATTTTCAACCTATGAAGCAGTTGCTCCTTTTTCAGCAGCAAATGGATATTATATGGCAGGCTCCTATCTGAACGGACAGGTGGTAGACAGTCTAGGCGGCGGTATCTGCCAGGTTTCCACTACCCTTTATAATGCTGTGCTTTTGTCAGAGCTGGAGGTTACGGAGAGGCATAATCATTCCATGATCGTAACTTATGTAGATCCTTCAGCAGATGCGGCAATTGCAGAGTCCTCAGGAAAAGATTTCAAGTTTGTAAATAATACACAGGCCCCCATTTATATCGAAGGCTATACTACGGACGATAAACAGCTTCACTTTACTATCTACGGAATGGAGACAAGAGAAAGTACCCGCCAGGTCCGCTATGAGAGCGAAGTGATCAGCAAGACTTATCCGGATGCAGAAGTGATCTACACAGACGCTTCTCTGCCGGTAGGTTCTGTTTCCGTACAGTCTGCCCATATAGGGTATAAGGCAAACCTTTGGAAGATTGTAACAGAGAATGGGGAAGAGGTAAGCCGCGAGCAGGTAAATTCCAGTTCTTATCAGGTAGCTCCGCGTACGGCTACCGTAGGTGTTGCCACAGCCGATCCCAATGTATATAATGAAATTATGGCTGCTGTAGCTACTAATAATATAGATCATGTAAAAAATGTTGCTGCAGCCCTTGCAGCGGCGGCGGCGCCTCCTGCGGCCGAAGCACCAGCCCAGGCACCGGCAGGCGGCGCGGCGGTACCGGCGGAAACGTCACCAGAGCAGGCACCGGCACAGTAGAATAGGGACAGCTATGAAAACAGGAAAAATATCCGAAAGCATTTTAAAACGTTCCGTATTAAGACAGATAAAGAATCATAGGGAAGAAGTGGTTAAAGGCGCAGGCATAGGGGAAGACTGCGCCTTTTTATCATGGAAAAATCCCGGGGACGGATATGGAGCTTTTGTTTCTTCACAGACCATAACCCTGCCGGTAAAAAAGGCTTCTTACCTTGCGGTCATGGCGGCGGCAAACAATCTGTGGGCAGCAGGAGCGGTTCCAACTGCGGTTACTTTGTCGATCACTCTTCCGGAAGAGTCGGAGGAGGCTTTACTAAAGGAAATAATGGGGCAGGCGGAAAACTGCTGTCAGGAATTGAATCTGCAGATTGCAGGCGGACACACAGAGGTAAGTAAAGCAGTGAACTGGCCAGTTATTACGGCAACGGCCGTAGGCATGTATTTATATACAGCAGAGGATGTTCCAAAGGCAGAAAAAAGCAGAGGGACTTTGGCGGAGGGACTTGACATTGTAGTGAGCAAATGGATCGGAATGGAAGGAACCTCTATTATAGCAGGAGAAAAGGAAACAGAGCTAAGGAAGCCTTATCCGGCTCCCCTGATTTCCATGGCCAGGGAGCAGGTAAATTACTTATCTATAGCTTCGGAGGCCGCCATAGCCCTTAAGTCCGGCGCTTATGCAATGCATGATGTGAGAAACGGTGGGATTTTTGGTGCATTGTGGGAGGTATCCCGTAAATTAGGCGTTGGACTTTACATAGATTTAAAAAAGATTCCGGTAAGGCAGGAGACCATTGAGATCTGCGAGTTTTATAATCTGAATCCCTATCAGCTTTTATCCGGTGGGGCTCTTATCATGCTGACGCAGGATGGGCAGGGATTGGTGAAAAACCTGGAAGCTGAGGGCATTTTCGCTTGTGCCATTGGAAACACAAATGCTGGAAATGACAAGATTATAGCCAATCAGGAGGAAATCAGATACTTAGAACCGCCTGTGCCGGATGAAATATATAAACTATCATTTATTTAGGAGGAAAATTCCATGAGAGAACAGATTTTAGCAATAATAGAAAAGAACAGCCGAATTGATATAAGGGAGCTGGCGGTTATTTTAGGCGCCCAGGAAATCGATATTGCCAATGAGCTGAAGGCAATGGAGGAGGAAGGGATCATCTGTGGGTATCATACCATGATCGATTGGGAAAAAACTACCATTGAAAAGGTAACTGCTCTGATCGAAGTACGCATTACGCCTCAAAGAGGACAGGGTTATGACAATATTGCTGAGAGAATTTATAAGTACCCTGAGGTAAACAGTGTATATCTGATTTCCGGCGGCTATGATCTTCTGGTAACTTTAGAGGGCAAATCCTTAAAAGCAGTATCCAGCTTTGTATCAGATAAGCTTTCCACATTAGATGGCGTGCTCAGCACGGCCACACACTTTATCTTAAAGAAATACAAAGACCACGGCACCATACTTGCTAAAAAATATGAAGATACAAGGGAGAAAGTGACACCATGAGAAATCCATTATCAGATAAGATCGTAGAAATCAAACCCTCAGGCATTCGTAAATTTTTTGACATAGTCAGTGAAATGGAGGACGCTATTTCACTGGGCGTGGGGGAGCCTGATTTTGATACACCCTGGCATATCAGGGATGAGGGCATTTATTCCCTGGAAAAGGGAAGAACTTTTTACACCTCAAATTCAGGATTGAAGGAACTAAAGGTAGAAATCACAAAATATATTAAAAGAACCCAGGGAATTTCCTATGACCCGGAGCATGAAGTAATTGTTACGGTGGGAGGTTCCGAAGCAATTGATATTGCACTGCGGGCTATGATCAATCCGGGGGAAGAAGTACTGATTCCCCAGCCCAGTTATGTTTCCTACGAACCCTGCGCAATTCTGGCAGATGCGGTTCCTGTCATTATTGAGTTGAAAGAAGAAAATGAATTTCGACTGACCGCAAAAGAGCTTAGGGAAGCCATTACAGATAAAACCAAGATCTTGATTTTACCTTTCCCTAATAATCCTACAGGTGCTATCATGGAAAAGGAAGATCTGGAGGAAATTGCGGAAGTGATCCGTGAAAAGGACATTTTCGTTATTTCCGATGAAATTTATTCAGAGCTTACCTATAAAGGAAAGCATATTTCTATCGCAAGTATTTCGGGGATGCAGGAGAGAACGGTTCTTATCAACGGTTTTTCAAAATCCTATGCGATGACCGGATGGCGTCTTGGATATGCGCTGGCACCAAAAGAAATTATGGAGCAGATGCTTAAGATCCACCAGTTTGCTATTATGTGTGCGCCTACTACCAGCCAGTACGCCGCTGTGGAGGCTCTGAAAAACGGCGATGATGATGTGGCAATGATGCGTGAATCCTATAATCAGAGAAGAAGATTCCTGATGCATGAATTTAAGGAGATGGGGCTTGCGTGCTTTGAGCCTTACGGAGCCTTTTATGTATTTCCCAGCATTAAGGAATTTGGTATGACCAGTGAAGAGTTTGCTGGCAGGCTGCTTCAGGAAGAAAAAGTGGCAGTGGTACCTGGAACCGCTTTTGGCGATTGCGGAGAAGGGTTCCTTAGAATTTCTTATGCTTACTCTCTGGAAAATTTAAAGATTGCCTTAGATAAGATGAAAGCATTTATTGACAGACTCAGGGAAGAAAAGAAGTAACAAAAGAGATAAGGTTTTTACAAAACAGGTACATGACTGGTCATGTACCTGTTTTCGCATCCATAATATTATTTATTTTCCAAAGCCGCCTTTACAAATCCTTTAAATAAAGGATGAGGTCTGTTGGGTCTGGATTTTAATTCCGGATGCCCCTGTGTCGCCATAAAGAAGGGATGCTCCGGCAGTTCGCACATTTCCACAATGCGTCCGTCAGGGGAAAGCCCGGAAAGCTTCATGCCGTGTTCAATCAGGGCATTGCGGTAATCATTGTTTACTTCATAACGGTGTCTGTGGCGTTCGTGAATGGTTTCTTCTCCGTACAGTTCATATGCCTTTGAGGTCTTGTCCAGTACACAGGGGTAGGAACCCAGCCTTAAGGTTCCGCCAATGTCCTCCACGCCGTTCTGGTCAGGCATAAGCGCAATGACCGGATGTGTGGTGGCAGGATCAAGTTCAATGCTGTTTGCATCATTATAGCCAACTACATTGCGTGCAAATTCTACAATAGAAAGCTGCATGCCAAGGCAGAGGCCGAGAAAAGGGATATTATGAGTTCTGGCATAGGAGATGGCGCGGATTTTGCCCTCAATTCCGCGGGGGCCAAAGCCGCCGGGCACAAGAATACCGTTTACATCGCTTAAAAGGGCATCTGCTGTTTGTTCCGTCACTGCTTCGGAATCCACCCATTTAATGTTTACCGTGGCATGATTGGAGATGCCGCCATGCTTCAGTGCTTCAACTACACTGATATATGCATCATGAAGCTGAACATATTTGCCCACCAACGCAATTGTGACTTCGCTGGTAGGTGTGCGTAAATCTTCAACCATTGCTTTCCAGTCGGTAAGATCCGGCTCCGGGCATTCCAGCTTTAAGCATTCGCAGGCAACCTGTGCCAGATGTTCATTTTCCATGGCAAGAGGTGCCTCGTACAAATACTCAACATCAAGGTTCTGTAAGACATGATTATTAGGCACATTACAGAACAGGGCAATTTTATCTTTGATTCCCTGATCTAAAGGATGTTCGCTTCTGCACACCAGAATGTCAGGCCACAGGCCCATTCCCTGCAATTCCTTTACACTGGCCTGGGTAGGCTTGGTTTTCATTTCCTGGGATGCCTTCAGGTATGGGATTAAGGTTACATGAATCAAAATGGCATTTTCATGTCCGATCTCATGCTGAAACTGCCTGATAGATTCAAGGAAGGGCTGGCTTTCAATATCACCTACTGTACCGCCCACTTCAATGATGGCGATTCTCGTCTCCTCATCACTGAAATTGCGGTAGAAGCGGCTTTTAATTTCATTTGTAATATGAGGAATTACCTGAACAGTACCACCCCCATAATCGCCCCGGCGTTCCTTCTGCAGTACCGACCAGTAAATTTTACCGGTGGTAACGTTGGAATTTTTATCCAGATTTTCATCAATAAATCTTTCGTAATGGCCAAGATCCAGGTCGGTTTCGGTTCCGTCATCGGTAACGAAAACTTCACCGTGCTGAATGGGGTTCATAGTGCCCGGGTCAATATTGATATAAGGGTCAAACTTCTGCATAGTTACCTTATATCCGCGGGCCTTTAATAATCTACCTAAAGAAGCGGCTGTGATTCCTTTGCCTAAGCCTGAAACAACGCCGCCAGTCACAAAAACATATTTTACTGCCATAACTTCTCCTTAGATTAGTATATTTTAAAAATAAAAAAGGCACTACGAGCCAGTCTCATAGCGCCTTTGCCTTGATGTAAAAATTTTAGCACCGGGAGATTTTGTTGTCAATAGCTATTGCTGACAGTATTCCCTTTTTTATAAAAAATTGATATTAGTTAATTTCTTTTTTATGGAATAATAAGAAGGGTTGTGCTACAATTAGAATCGGTATTACAGCAGAGGAATTAAAAATTTTGGGAGAAAGAGAACAGGTTTGACTTATGAGAGTGGGATTTGATAATGAAAAATATCTGAAAATGCAGTCGGAGCATATAGAGGAAAGAATTAACAAATTTGGAAATAAATTATATCTTGAGTTTGGAGGCAAACTGTTTGATGATTATCATGCATCGAGAGTATTGCCTGGATTTGAGCCTGACAGCAAGCTGCGTATGCTGATGAAGCTTTCTGACAGGGCAGAAATAGTGATCGTTATAAACGCGGCTGATATTGAAAAGAATAAAATACGCAGCGATCTTGGAATTACTTATGATGAAGATGTCCAGAGATTAATGAAGGAATTTGAAAGCCGCGGCCTTTATGTGGGGAGTGTAGTGCTGACCCACTATGCAGGCCAGACAAGAGCCGCAGATTTCAAGGAAAGGCTGGAAAAGAAAAATGTTAAGGTATATTTGCATTATGCCATAGAAGGATACCCTTCTAATATTCCGCTGATCGTCAGCGACGAGGGCTATGGCAGAAATGAATATATTGAAACCACAAGACCTCTTGTGGTGGTTACAGCGCCGGGACCGGGAAGCGGGAAAATGGCAACCTGTCTGTCACAGCTTTACCATGACAATAAAAGAGGCATCAAGGCCGGCTATGCGAAGTATGAAACCTTTCCCATCTGGAATATTCCTTTAAAGCATCCGGTAAATCTTGCCTATGAAGCGGCCACGGCAGATTTAAATGATATTAATATGATCGATCCCTTTCATCTGGAGGCTTATGGTGAGACCACTGTTAACTACAATCGGGATATTGAGATATTCCCGGTACTAAATGCGATTTTCGAAGGTATTTACGGAGAAAACCCATACAAGTCCCCTACGGATATGGGTGTTAACATGGCAGGAAACTGTATTGTGGATGATGAAGTCTGCAGGGAAGCATCTTATATGGAAATCATTCGCCGCTATTATACAGCGATGAATGATGTGATCAGAGGGAAAGCTAAAGAAAATGATGTTTACAAGATAGAGCTTCTGATGAAGCAGGCAAAGATCACTACCGATGACAGGAAAGTAACGGTAGCAGCCAGGAAGCGTGAGGAGGAAATGGGGGTTCCCACAGCGGCAATCGAGCTTTCTGACGGAAGGATCATTACCTCTAAGACCACGGATCTTCTGGGGGCATCGGCAGCGCTTCTGCTGAACGCATTAAAATACCTGGGAGGCGTTGAACATGACACTCATTTGATTTCACCTGAAGCCATTGAACCGATCCAGGAATTAAAGACCAAATATCTGGGAGGTAAAAATCCCCGTCTTCATACCGATGAAATTTTGATTGCGCTTTCAATTTCCGCGCTGAATGATGCAAATGCCAAAAAGGCATTGGAGCAGCTTCCCAGGCTGAAGGGATGTCAGGTACATACCTCTGTAA